>JAGTAM010000478.1 GCA_023422485.1 Pseudomonadota bacterium
TTAGAAGCGTAAAACACCGCTTGACATCGAACTCGTTTGGTCTGAAATTTCTGTCATGACATAAATTTCAGACCAAACGCAAAAGCTCGCGCCAGCGGTGGAGCGCTTCATCCTGCATTGGGGCGATCTCGGCGGGCAGTGGGGCGTGAACCGCTCCGTCGCGCAGATCCATGCCCTGCTCTACCTCTCCGACAAGCCGCTGGCGGCGGAAGACATTGCCGGCACGCTCGGCATTGCCCGGTCCAACGTCTCGAATTCGCTGAAGGAGCTTGCGGCCTGGAATCTGATCCGGCGGGTGCCGGTGATGGGCGAGCGGCGCGACTTCTTCGTCGCCGAGACCGACCTGTGGGAGATGGTCACCCGCATCGCTGCCGGCCGCAAGGAGCGGGAGATCGACCCCGCGCTCAAGGCCCTGCGCGAATGCGTGGCCGAGGCCGAGGGCGACCCACGGGTCGGGACCGTAGCCTCCCGGCGTCTGAAGGCGATGCTCGACTTTACCCAGACGCTCGACGGCTGGTACGCGCAAATGCTGAGCGTGCCCCACAACACCCTGGCCAAGCTGATCCGGCTCGGCGGGCGGATCGTCCGCTACCTGCCGGTGAAGTCCGAGCCCTGACCCGGCGGTGGACTCGCCCTTGGTGAGGATGTTTGAGGAGGCTCTTCGATGCGCAACGCCGCCGAGATGGCCGTTCCGGTCAGCGCTCCGGGCCGCCCGGCCGAGCTGTTCGATCTGCGCTTCCGCGCGCTCGTCCCGGAAGCGGATTGGGTGCAACTGCCGCCGGCCGTGCGGCGCCGCTTCACCAAGCGGCTCGGCGCCGGGGAAAGCGCGGTCTATGCCGGGCGGGTGGTCGAAACCGATCTGACCGCTCTCGGCTGGCTGCTGGCGCAGTTCCTGCGCCTCGTCGGCGCGCCGCTGCCGACCGCCCCCATCGCTGATGTGCCGAGCGTGGTCGCCGTCACGCAGGACGGCGCCCGCAGCGGTCAGATCTGGACGCGGCTCTACGCCCGCGGCTCCGGCTTCCCGCAGGCGATCCACTCGGCCAAGCGCTTCCGAGGACCGACCGGGCTGGAGGAGCGGGTCGGTGCCGGGCTCGGCATGAGCCTGCGGGTTCTGGTGGAGGATCGGGCGCTCGTCTTCCGCAGCGAGCGCTACTTCGTCGACCTGCCGGGCTTCCGCCTGATGCTGCCGTCCTGGCTCACGCCGGGCATCCTCACCGTCAGCCACAGCGAGACCGGAAGCCGCAGCTTCCGCTTCGTCTTGGAGATCCGCCACGCTTGGGCGGGCCGCCTGCTACGCCAGGAGGCGGAGTTCACCGATCAGACCGAGGCGCGCGACGCGGTCGCCTTCGCTCCGATGCCGTGAGGCTCAGCCCGCGAGGAGAGCGCCCGTCGGACGGTCGGCGCCCCAGATCTTCTCGAGGTTGTAGAAGCCGCGCACCTCGGGCCGGAAGATGTGGACGAGGATGTCGCCCGCATCGATCAGCACCCAGTCGCAGGCCGGCATGCCCTCGACGCGGGCATTGCCGAACCCCTTCGCCTTCATCTCTTGGATGATCTTGTCGGCGATCGAGCCGACATGGCGCTGGGAGCGCCCGGACGCGATAATCATCGTGTCGGCGAGCGACGTCTTGCCCGCGAGGTCGATCTCGACGGTTTCCTCGGCCTTCATCTCGTCGAGGCATCCGAGGGCCAGGGCCTTCAGGGCGTCGGAGGAGGCGGACTCGGTGTCGGAGCCGGCGGCTCCCGGCTGAAGGTGTGCGGACAGGGTCTCGTTTCCCGGCAATCGGTTTGTGGCGACGACGCCACCTGCTGAAATTGGCGGCTTTCGGCCGGCTTTTCAAGCGTGCGTAACGCCCTACGCACCCGACCGCAACGCGGTCGAGGACAGTTCGGATCGCGGGCCGTGCAGGAAGGTCCAGGCCGGCGGGTGACGGCCGGCAAGCGTCACCGCCTCGCTCTCCGGAACCCGCGCCGCCGCGAAGGCCCGTGCCGCCCGCGCCGCCGGGGCCTTCAGAGTGTGGCCCGGCCGGTCGATCACCGCGACAGGCATCAACGCAAGGATTTCCTCGAAGCGGCGCCAGCGATGAAGCGAGCCGAGCGAATCCGCCCCCATGATCCAGACGAAATGGACAGCCGGCCGGCGTCGGACCAGCCAGCGCAGGGTGTCGGCGGTGTAGCGGCTGCCGATCCCCGCCTCGAAGCCGGTCACGGCAATGCGCGGGACGGCGGCGAGCGCCCGCGCCTGCGCCACGCGCTCCTTCAGCGGCGCGAGCAGGCCGTGATCCTTGAGCGGATTGCCGGGCGTGACGAGCCACCAGACCCGGTCGAGCCGCAGCCGCCGCAGGGCGGTGCGGCTGACATGCAGGTGCCCCGCATGTGCCGGGTTGAACGAGCCGCCGTAGAGGCCGATCCGCAGGCCGGGCGCGGCCGGCGGAAGTGCGAGTTCGCGCAGGGGAGCCGCCGTCAGCCCGTCACGGCCGCGTCTGGCCGCTGCCGTGGACCCGGTACTTGAACGTGGTGAGCTGCTCGACGCCGACCGGTCCGCGGGCGTGCATCCGGCCGGTGGCGATGCCGATCTCGGCGCCGAAGCCGAACTCGCCGCCATCGGCGAACTGCGTCGAGGCGTTGTGCGTCACGATCGCCGAATCGACCTCGTTGAGGAAGCGCGCGGCGGCCTCGGTGTCGTCGGTGATGATCGCGTCGGTGTGGTGCGAGCCATTGGTCTCGATATGACTGATCGCGGCATCGATCCCGTCGACCACCTTCGCCGAGATGATCGCGTCGAGATACTCGGTCCGCCAATCCGCCTCGTCGGCGGGCGTCACCCGCGGATCGACCCCTTGCGTCTCCGCGTCGCCGCGCACGGCGCAGCCTGCTTCGAGCAGGGCCTCGACCAGGGGCTTGAGATGAGTCTTGGCCACCGCCGCATCGACCAGGAGCGTCTCGGCGGCACCGCAGATACCGGTGCGGCGCATCTTGCTGTTGAGGAGGATGGTGCGGGCCATGCCGAGATCGGCGCCCTCGGCCACGTAGACGTGGCAGATGCCGTCGAGATGGGCGAAGACCGGCACCTTGGCCTCGGCCTGGACCCGCTCCACGAGGCTGCGCCCGCCGCGGGGCACGATCACGTCGACGCAGCCGCCGAGACCGGTGAGCATCAGGCCGACCGCGGCGCGATCGCGCGTCGGCACGAGCTGGATCGCGTCGGCCGGTAGGCCTGCGCGGGCGAGGCCCTCGCTCATCGCGGCGGCGATGGCGGTCGCGGTGCGGTGGGAATCCGAGCCCGCGCGCAGGATCGCGGCATTGCCGGCCTTGAGGCAGAGCGCGCCGGCATCGGCCGTCACGTTGGGGCGGCTTTCGAAGATGACGCCGACGACGCCGAGCGGCACCGAGATGCGCTCGATCAGCAAGCCGTTCGGCCGCTCGAAGGCGGCGAGCTGGCGCCCGACCGGATCAGGCAGGCCCGCGACCTTCTCCACCGCCTCGGCGATGGCCGCGACCCGGCCCTCGTCCAGGGTCAGCCGGTCGATAATCGCCTTGGTCTGGCCCGCGGCCTGCGCGGCGGAGACGTCCCTTGCGTTCTCGCGCAGGATCGCCGGAGCGCTGACGCGGATCTGCTCGGCGATGGCCCGCAGCGCCAGATCCTTGGTCTGCGCCGGGGCGAGCGCCATCGCCCGGCCGGCGGCGCGCGCGCGCTTGCCGATGCCGGCCATCAGCGTATCGAGGTCGTCGGAATCCGCGAAACCGGACTTGAGATTCAGGACAGGCACGTTCCTGCTTCCTGTCTGCCGCCGATCTGGCGGCGCGATTGGGCATTTGAGTGCATATGCACCCTCCTGCGCCCCTTTGCACATCGCCTTGGGGTTGAACAAGCGTCGATGTTAACTTGGTCTACTGGAACAGGTCGCGTCAGGTTCCGATCATGGCCAGATCGTCGCGGTGGATCATCTCCGTGCGTCCGGCCTGAACCGACGCGGCAGCGATCTCGCGGCTTGAGCGTCCGATGATCGCGGCGGCATCCGCGCTGTCGTAGGCGACCAGACCCCGCCCCAGGATGCGCCCCTCCGGCCCTCGGATCAGCACGGTGTCGCCCTTGGCGAAGCTGCCTTCGATGGCGGTGACGCCCACCGGCAGAAGGCTTGCCCCACCCGCGAGCGCGCGGGCGGCGCCGGCGTCGACGACCAGGGTCCCGGAGGCTTCCAGAGAACCGGCGATCCAGGTCTTGCGCGCGGCGGTGGGGGTCGAGCCCGACAGGAACCACGTGCAGCGCCCGCCCTCGCGGACGACACGCAGCGGGTTTTTCCCGCGGCCGTCGGCGATGACCATGTGGGTCCCGCCGCTCGCGGCGATCTTGGCGGCCTCGATCTTGGTGCGCATGCCGCCGCGGGACAGCTCCGAGGCGGGCCCGCCCGCCATCGCTTCGATTTCCGGTGTCACCCGCTCCACCACCGGAAGGTGGCGGGCCTGCGGATCGTTGTGCGGTGGTGCGGTGTAGAGGCCGTCGATGTCGGAAAACAGCACCAGCACGTCGGCGCCGATCATGGTGGCGACGCGCGCCGCCAGCCGGTCGTTGTCGCCGTAGCGGATCTCGGCGGTGGCCACGGTGTCGTTCTCGTTGACGACCGGCACCGCGCGCACTTCCAGAAGCTTCTGCACGGTCGCGCGGGCGTTGAGGTAGCGGCGACGCTCCTCGGTGTCCTTCGGCGTCACCAGCACCTGGCCAGCGACGATGTCGTGGTGGCCGAGCGCCTCGGTCCAGTAGCGGGCGAGCGCGATCTGCCCGACCGCCGCCGAGGCCTGGCTCTCCTCCAGGCGCAGCGCTCCGGGGGGAAGGCCCAGCACCGTGCGCCCGAGGGCGATCGCACCGGAGGAGACGACCACCACGTCGACGCCACGACCGTGCAGGTCCGCGATGTCTTCGGCAAGCGCGGCGAGCCACGCGTGGCGCAAGCGCCCGCGCGCACGGTCCACGAGGAGAGCCGAGCCTACCTTCACGACGACACGGCGGAAATCTTCGAGTGCAGGCGGGCGGACCAGGGTCATGCGACAGTCGGGACGAGGGCGAGGCGGACAGGGGACGGCCCGCCTCCTGTGCATGAACCGCCCCGTCTTGGCCAGATCCTTGGCCAGATCCTTAGCTAGATCCTTGGCCAGATCCTCGGCGCCTGCGTGTCCCTCACGAGCCTTCCGCCGAACCGCGGTCGCCAGAGCAGGAAGGGCCGGCGTCAGGGGTCTCGCGCGGCACTCGAAGGGGGCCTGCCCAAACACCGACACATGCGACCTCCGCGCGGCGGCTGCGCGAAGCGATGGTGCGCAAGGGCCAGCCATCCCATCCCTATCGCTGGCAATTGATTGGCACGGCCAGAAAATCGCGCGCATGCAGGATTGGCCCGCACTCAGCGGATTCGGATTCCGGGGAGGGCCATGTTGTCGGACAGGGACCTCCGCGGCCACAGCGTCCTGATCGCCGAGGACGATTACTTCTGGGCCGACGAGCTTCGTCGCGGTTTGCGGAGCGCCGGGGCGATCGTCCTCGGCCCGTTCGCGACCGTCGGGGCCGCCCTGACGCTCGTCGAATCGGCGGCGATCGTGGATGGCGCGATCCTCAACATCGATCTCCGGGGGGAGCGCTCCTACGCCGTCGCCGACCGACTGATCGCGCGGGCCGTGCCCCTCCTGATCGTCACCGGATACGATGAAGCTGCCTTACCCCCGCGTTATGCCGGAGTGCGACGGCTCGAGAAGCCGGTCTGCGTCAGGAGCGTGCTGGGGGCGATGCTCTCGCTTCGACCGCCGGAGTGACCGAGGCATCGGGCGAGTCCGATGAACGTCTCGCGATCAGTTCGTCTCGCGCAGGAGCCGCTCGGCGACGACCTTGACCGGTTGGCGGCGGCCGATCAGCACGGCGAAGCGCGACTGCTCCGGATCGGACTCCACCTGGGTGCGCGCCCAGGCGACGAGAAACTTGAGATACTCGGCCCCGAGCAGACGCGTGACCGACGAATCCGCCCACCACCGCCCGACATCGAGCCCGTCGGCAACGACCGGGTAGGGAATCAGCGTCTCGCCGTCGCGCAGGGCATGCCGCAATTCCACGAGCGTGCGGGGCATGTGGTAGCTCGACGTCACGACCGCGACGGTCTCGAACCGGTGGCGCCGCATCCAGCGCCTCGTCTCGATGGCGTTGCCGATGGTGTTGCGTGCCCGGTAATCGAGATCAACGCAGCAGGTGATCCACTGCTCCTGGGCCGGGTTGAGGCGGACGATCTCGTCGCGGGTCGTGCGCTCGTTGACGCCGGAGATCAGGAGCCGCCTTCCGTGGCCGGCCGCGAGCAGGTCGATAGCGTCGCCGACGCGCTGCGAGCCGCCGGTCATGGCGACGATGCCGTCGACGCCGTCCAGGCTCGGCCGCTCGGCCTGCTCGACCACCGCGACGAAGGCAAGGAAGCCGGCCGCCAGCGCCAATGCTCCGAAAACGGCGAGGCCGATGACGACCTGCAGGAAGCGGATGCCGCGCCGGAAAGACGCGCGTTCCCTAATCATCCGGACGGCGGCGGTCTGCGGTGAACTTCCGTCCGAGAACGTTGCCCACGGCCATCCGAGCGCCTCGCAAGCGGAATCGGTGGCGGAGCGGATCGGGAGCCGGCCGGGGCCGCTCGCCTGCCGGCGTGGCGCTCGCGGAAACATCTCGGACGAAACAGGCGCTCATGACGATGTCGGTGCCGGGACTCTCGGTTCCGAATGGTTGTCGAAAGGTTAACGGTTCGATCCAGCCTCGAGCCTTAGCGGAGGAAGCGGCGCACCGTGAACCGCGACACCGCCGCCGTGACGAGCGAGGCGATCACGCCGATGAGCACGATGACCGCGTAGCCCTGCCAGCCGATCTGGAAGGTGCCGAACAGCGCCTCGATCTCCTCGCCTGCCGGCCCCGAGCGCCACATCCGGGCGACGAGGCCGGCCAGCGCGCAGGTCAGCAGCGCGGCGCCGGCACCCAATGCCCCTCCCCTCAGCCCGAGGCGGAAGAAGCGGCTCTGAAACGCCTTGGCGATGTAGTCGTCGTCCGCACCCACGAAATGCAGCACCTCCACCACCTCGCGATTGCCCGCCATGGCGCCGCGGGTCGCGAAGACCACGGCGAGACCGGTGGCGAACAGCACCAAGAGGACGATGCCGATGCCGATGCCGGCGAAGGTGTTGGCCATGGTGGAGAGGCGCTGGAGCCAGAGCGCGTGGTCGTCGAGGCTCGCCACGCCCGGCAGCGCCGTGGTGAGGGCGGTGCGCAGGGCCGCGAGGTCGGCAGCGCGGTCGCTCGCGAGCGTCAGCGCAATCAGGCGCGGAACCGGCAGATCCGACAGATCGAGGCCGCTGCCGAGCCAGGGTTCGAGCAATCGCTCCGACTCCGCCTTGGTGAAGATGCGCGCCCCGGCGATGCCCGGTGCGGCCCGCGCAAGGCTCTCCGCCTGACGCACGTCGACCTCGATGTCGCGCCCGGCGCTCGGGCGGACCTGCACCGTGACTTCCTGTGCGACGCTGCCTTGCCACTGACCCGCGCTGGAGACCGCGATCTCCGCCGCGCCGGCGCAGAGCGCAGCGAGGAAGGTGAGGATGGCGATGACGGCCGCCAGCGCCCGGCTCGCGGCGGAGTCGGTCGGCACCAGCGGCGCGTTGCGGCGCAGATTGGCTGGCAGTGCCGGCTCGGGCGCGGTCGAGGCCGCCCGAACCGGGGCCGCATCGCTTCGCGAGGGCGCGCGCACGTCGCTCATGGCCCCTCCACCCGCAGCCGGCCCTCGGCCAGCACCATGCGGCGCGCCTCGACGAGATCCATCAGCCCGTAATCGTGGGTGGCGATCACCACCGAGGTGCCGAGCCGGTTCAGCTCCATGAACAGCCGCAGCAGACGCCGGGCGAGGCTCGGATCGACATTGCCGGTGGGCTCGTCGGCCAGAAGCAGTTCCGGTCGCGCGATCAGCGCCCGCGCGATCGCCGCGCGCTGCTTCTCGCCGCCCGACAGCAGCGGCGGCAGGACGTGCATGCGCTCGCCCAGGCCGACCCAGCGCAGCAGCTCGACGACCTCCGCCCGGTAGCTCGCCTCCGATCGCTCCTGCACGCGCAGGGGCAGCGCCACGTTCTCGTAGGTGGTGAGATGATCGAGAAGGCGGAAATCCTGGAACACCACGCCCATGCGGCGGCGCAGCGCCGTGAGCGCGTCGTTCGAGATGCCGCTCACTTCCCTACCGAAGATCGAGACGAGACCGCGGGTGGGGCGCACCGAGAGCAGGATCAGGCGCAGCAGCGTCGTCTTGCCAGCCCCCGAAGGCCCGGTGAGGAACTGGAACGAGTGCGGCGCGATCTCGAAGCTGACATCCGACAGCACCTCCGGTCCGAGGCCGTAGCGCATGCCGACGCTCTCGAACCGGACGACGGGCTCCTCCGCGCCGGACAGGAGGCTGCCCGTTTTCACTCCAGCCGACAAAGCCCGCTCACTCCACGCTCTGTGCCTGACACAGGTCTCCTGTGCCGTACTCGACTTCACGACCGGTTAACCACACTCGGGGACAACGTTTGTGTCCTTTTCGAGAGCGCGGCAACCCGCTGCCGGGACCTGACACCGACGCGGCCCCATCGTCATGTTGATCGTCTGCCCGGCTTGCGCCAGCGAGTATCGCATCAATGCCGAGCGCGTCGGAACCAGTGGGCGCTCGGTGCGCTGCGCGGCCTGCCGCGAGACCTGGTTCATCTCGGCCGACGAGGTCGTCGCCGCCATGTTCGACGAAATGGCGGCCGAGGAAGAGCCCGCTCCGCCTCCGCCGCCGGATCCCGCGCCCGCCGCCGAGGCACCTGTCGAGGAGCCCGTGCGGCGTCCGCGTCCTGCGGCTGCGAAGGGGGGGCGGCGCGGCAAGCCGAAGTCCAAGGCTCGCCGGCTCTCACCGGCGCTGGCCGCCTGTTTCGTCCTGGCCGCTGCCCTGCCGCTCGTACTTCTCGGCCGTGCCACCGTCGTGCGGGCGATGCCGCAGACCGCCGGGCTGTTCGCCCGCGGCGGGCTGCCGGTGAATCTGCGCGGCATCGATCTCGCCGACGTCGCCGCCTTCCAGGTGCCGCCCGAGGGGACCAACCCCGCGCGGCTCATCGTGGAAGGCGACCTCGTCTCCGTCGGCCGGGAGCGCGTCGCCGTACCGCCGATCGAGGTCGAAGTGCGCGACGCCGCGGGACAGCCGCTCTACCGCTGGAGCGTGCCGGGGCCGCGTTCCGCGCTGGAGCCCGGCGAGCGGGCGCGGTTCAAGGCAAGTCTCTCCGCCCCGCCCGAGAGGGGGCGTCAGATCGAGGTGCGTTTCGCGGACAAGCCCGTCGGCGAGGGCGCGGGACCGGGCGAAAATGAATAGGCACGTCTTTCGGAGCTAATCGTCGCCGTCCGGCGAATGATCACGATAGAGCGCTTCGAAGTCTCGGCCGCCGTAGAAGACGTTGACGATGCGCACCCGGTCTGCCTCGACCCGGTAGGCGATGATGGCTGAATGCTCGAACGGCACCGTGCGCAGGCCGGGCTCCAGATCGTCCCGAGGACGGCCGCCATGGGGCGCGTCGCCGATCCGGCCGCACCGATCTCTGATCCGGCGCAAGAATCCTCGCGCAACTGGAAGGTTCTGGCTCAGACGCAGCACCGTACGGAAGATGTCGGTCAGGTCGGCCACCGCGTCGGGTTGGAATTCGACGCGCAACCTACGCACGATCGGATCCCTGCTCTGCCTCGGCGAACAAGATCTCCAGATGTGCCTCGACGTCCTCGAAGCTGAGCGCCGGCCGCGGATCATCCAGCGAGCGGCGGATGCGGGCACGAATGACGTTGAGGCGCTCGGCGTCCTCCTGGCGCTGGCGCTGCCAGAGCCGCACGGCGTCGCGCAGGACTTCGCTGGTCGAGGCGTACTCGCCGGCGGCGACGC
>JAGTAM010000567.1 GCA_023422485.1 Pseudomonadota bacterium
CCCCAACGGGCCGTCATGACCGCAACCGCCTCCCCCTCGGACACCAAGGGCGCCGCCGCGCCGCGGATCTCCTTCGTGTCGCTGGGCTGCCCCAAGGCGCTCGTCGATTCCGAGCGCATCCTCACCCATCTGCGCGCCGAGGGCTACGAGCTGTCGCGCCGCCACGACGGGGCGGACGTGGTCATCGTCAACACCTGCGGCTTCCTCGATTCGGCCAAGGCCGAGTCGCTCCAGGCGATCGGCGAGGCCATGGCCGAGAACGGCCGGGTGATCGTGACCGGCTGCATGGGCGCGCAGCCCGACGAGATCCGCGAGAAGTACCCGAACCTCCTGGCCGTCACCGGCCCCCAGGCCTACGAGTCGGTGGTCGCCGCGGTGCACGAGGCGGTGCCCCCCGCCCACGATCCGTTCCTCGACCTGATCCCGCCGCAGGGGGTCAAGCTCACCCCGCGCCACTACGCCTATCTGAAGATTTCCGAGGGCTGCAACAATCGCTGCACCTTCTGCATCATCCCGTCCTTGCGCGGCGACCTCGTCAGCCGCCCGGCGGGCGACGTGCTGCGCGAGGCGGAGAAGCTGGTCAAAGCCGGCGTGAAGGAGCTGCTCGTCGTCTCGCAGGACACGAGCGCCTACGGCATCGACACCCGCTACGCCACGAGCCCGTGGCGCGACCGGGAGGTGCGCGCCCGCTTCTACGACCTCGCTTCCGAACTCGGCGAGCTCGGGGCCTGGGTGCGGCTGCACTACGTCTACCCCTACCCGCATGTCGACGAGGTCATCCCGCTGATGGCCGAGGGCAAGATCCTTCCCTATCTCGACATGCCGCTCCAGCACGCCAGCCCCTCGGTGCTCAAGCGGATGCGCCGGCCAGGCAATCAGGAGAAGCAGTGGGAGCGCATCCGGCGCTGGCGCGAGATCTGCCCGGACCTCGCCATCCGCTCCACGTTCATCGTCGGCTTCCCCGGCGAGACCGAGGCCGAGTTCGAGGAACTGCTCGACTGGATCCGCGAGGCGAAGTTGGAGCGCGTCGGCTGCTTCGAGTACGAGCCGGTCAAGGGCGCGCCCGCCAACGACCTCGGCCTGCTGGTGCCGCCGGAGGTGAAGGCGGAGCGCAAGCGCCGCTTCATGGAGGCGCAGAGCCACGTCTCGCTGCGCTTGCAGCGGGCGAAGGTGGGCAAGCGCATCCCTGTCATCATCGACGAGGCGAGCCCGGGCGGGGCACGGGGCCGCTCCAAGGCCGACGCGCCGGAGATCGACGGCAGCGTCCACGTCGCCTCGCGCCGCCCGGTGCGGCCCGGCGACATTGTCACCGTGAAGATCGAGCGGGCCGACGCCTACGACCTGCACGGCATCGCGGTGTAGGCGCTCGCTCGGAAGGCGTTCGCTCGACAAGCGCTCGAAAGCGAACCGCTCCCCCATGCCGCACGTTGCCCGTCACGAAAAACGAAGCGGACGAGGCACCGATGGCGGACGAGCAGCGCGACCAGAGCAAAGGGGCTGCGGTCTCGCCCAAGGACCCGGCAACGGGCCAGTTGAAGTCGCAAGGCGGCCCGATGGAGCGCGCCGGCACCGAGGCCGAGGAAGCGGCGCGCGGCAATACGAAGTCGGGGGCGAGCAAGGCGGATTCCGGGGACGACCGATCCGCCTGACGCTTCGGCGATGCGCGACGACCGCCTCTGGCTGCGCCTCGGCCTGACCGGCCTCTACGGCTTCATCGGCGTCGTCCACCTCGCGGCGACCGACCGCTTCCTGCCGATCATGCCGGATTGGGTGCCGCAGCCGCGCCTCGTGGTGATCGGCACCGGCCTGTGCGAGATCGCGGGCGCCCTGGCGCTGTTCGTGCCGCGGCTGCGGCGGCTCGCCGGGGTCGGGCTCGCGCTCTACGCCGTCTGCGTGTTCCCGGCCAACATCAAGCAGGCGGTGGAGGGCATCGCCGTGCCGCCGATCCCTGACACGTGGTGGTATCACGGCCCTCGGCTGGCGCTTCAGCCGGTGATGGTGTGGTGGGCGCTCTACGCCGTCCACGCCGTCGATTGGCCCTTCACGGCACGAAAAACCGGCGAGACCGGAGTATCCCGTTAAGATTAATCCGACAGGGCAAAAGGCTTTTCGCTGAGGAAAACGGCACCGGCAGCGTATCGGGACGGGCTCAACCGGTGGTCTTCGCCCCGTAACCCTGTCTAGGCTCGCGCCCATGCCGAAGAGCCGCGACTCGAACCCGACGAATCGCCCGCAGGACGGTGCCGCGCCGCCGGAGCAGGCGGCGGTCGAGCGCGCCCTGGAGCAGGTCGTGGAGCGCCTGAAGCCGAAGGCACCGGCGCCCAAGGCGCCGCGCAAAGGCGGACCGCGAACCGAGAAGTGAGGCACTGATCGAAGGTTTCGAGGAGACAGGTCCTTGTCAAAGGTCCAGGACAGAGCCCTGGTTGAAGGGATGCCGGGGTTCCACCCCGGCTCCCCGCCAAAGGGATGATCTCTTTGGGATCCCCGAACTTCGAGCCTCACGTCTTCTCGTCGCGCTTCACGGCCTGCCAGGCCGCTTCCATCGCGGGGAGGGCGCTGTCTTCCAGGGCCTGCCCCTCGGCGGCGAGCCGGGCGGCCATGGCGGTGAAGCGGCGCTCGAACTTGAGGGTGCCGCGGCGCAGGGCCTCTTCCGGATCGACGCCGGCGTGACGGGCGAGGTTGGCGACCGAGAACAACAGGTCGCCGATCTCCTCGAACACCGCCTCCGGATCGCTCTTCTCTAAGCTCTCCTCGACCTCGTCGACCTCCTCGCGCACCTTGGCCAGAACCTGGGCCGCGTCCGGCCAGTCGAAGCCGACGCCGGCGGCGCGCTTCGAGATCCGGTCGGCTCGGGCGAGGGCGGGGAGGGCGCGGGAGACGCCGGAGAGCGGTCCCGCCGTCTCCGCCTTGCCGCCCTCCTGGCCACCCGCCGCCTTCTCCGCGCGCTCCCGCGCCTTGATCGTCTCCCAGGCCGCCTTGATCGCAGCCGGGTCGGTCGGGCGCCGCTTGGGCGGCAGGAAGTTCCCGGACGCGTCGAAGACGTGCGGGTGGCGCCGGATCAGCTTGGCGCAGATTGCCTCGGCCACATCGTCGAAGCGGAAGGCGCCCTCCTCCTCGGCGATCCGGGCCTGGAACACGACCTGGAGCAGCAGGTCGCCGAGTTCGTCGCGCAGATCCCCTCGGTCGCCGCGCTCGACCGCGTCGGCGACCTCGTAGGCCTCCTCGATCGTGTAGGGGACGATGGTCTCGTAGCTCTGCGCCACATCCCAGGCGCAGCCCCGTTCCGGATCGCGCAAGCACGCCATCAGCGCCAGCAGCCTGTCGATCGGCGCTTCGTTCATCGTCTGAGCCCCGTCCCGCATCGCAAGCCCGCCTTCGGGCAAGCCACCGCTCATAGACCGTTCGCGGCGACGGCACAGCGCCGGTCTGCTCTCTCAGAGCGGGCAGGGGAGGGGCACAGGCTGTGCAAAATTCCTATTATTCCTTTTGAAAAGAAGCGAAAAAGCCGTCGTTCGGTTTGGCGAACGCAGCTCCAACCTCCCTAGGAAAGCTATCTGTTAAGGATTCTCAGGGAGTCAGTTCAGCAAGTTATAGGGCGTCGGAAAAGCCTCGATCTCACCGTGGCTTAAGGGCCTTTTGCGCATCGAACTCTGCGTGAGGCCGCATGGAACTCTGCGGAGCCTCGCATCGGATTCTGCGCGTCGGGCGAGGCTTCCCGCATCGGATTCTGCGCGGGCCCGTACCGGATTCGGCGTGCAAAACCGGTTTGGCCGGGGAAGAGCGGGGACAAGTCCGGGGCCTGGGGACGGGCAGGGGGCGTATCGAACTCTGCGCAGGCGGATTCGGGGCGGCCGGCTTGCGTATGGAAGTCTGCGTGGCCGGAATCGGCACCACCGCCGGCCGCGACCAACGGGCCTGTGCAGGACTCAGGGCCCCAAGCGTGGATTCCCGGGAAAACTCCGAAAGGTCACGGGACTCCGCGGAGCCGAATCGTGACAGATCGGTTGCGGCCCTGAGGTCTCTCGACGATTCCGTCCCGAGCCCGAGGCGAAGAAGGCGAACACGACGTGACACGCAGCGGGAGGGTTTGAGGGCGCGCCATGTCGGGGCTGGAGGCCAAGATCGCCGCGATCCGCGACCCGGATCTGCTGGCGGAGCTGGAGGCGGCGCGGGGCGGGTTCCTGTTCGCGCCGATCGTCGAGCACCTGCTGTACCGCCAGCGCGAGCGCGACGCCGCCC
>JAGTAM010000568.1 GCA_023422485.1 Pseudomonadota bacterium
GATCTGGCGCTCGACGGCATCATCCTCGGCACGCGCGGGCCGCAGCCGGTCGGCGACACCATCCTTGGCGGCGCCTCGGTGCGCTACGCGTTCTGACGTCTCCTTTGAGCAAGGACCGGCGGAAGGGGCCGCGGATACGGACGAGTGTCCTGTCCGCGGGCCGGGCCGCCTTCGGCTGGTTCGGCCGCCGCATCGGACCGGGGCGGCTGCTGGCCGGCGGCCTGCTGGTGCTGCTGCTCGCCCTGCGGATCACCGATCCGCCGCCGGTCGAGGCCCTGCGCGTGCGCACCTTCGACGCGCTGCAGGTGCTCTCGCCGCGGGTGCCGCCGGCCGATCGCCCGGTGGCCATCGTCGATATCGACGAGGCGAGCCTGCGCGAGTTCGGCCAGTGGCCGTGGACGCGCAAGCGGCTCGCCGCGATGAGCGGCAAGCTTCAGGAGGCCGGGGCGGCGATCGTGGCCTTCGACATCGTCTTCTCCGAGCCCGACCGCCTGTCGCCGCCGCTGCTCGCCGAGACCCTGCCGGACCTGAGCGAGGCGGCCCGCGCCGACCTTAGGGCGCAGCCCGACAGCGACGCGGCCTTCGCCGAGGCGATCGGGCGCCTGCCCGTGGTGCTGGGCCAGACCGCCGCGAGCACCCCCGTCGCCTGGACGGGGGAGGGACCGCCGCCGCAGACCGGCACCGCCGTGGTGGGGACGGATTTCAACCCGGAGACGGCGCTGATCGGCTTCCCCGGCCTGATCCGCAACCTGCCGGTACTGGAGCGGGCCGCCGCCGGGCGGGGCGTCTTCACCATCAGCCCCGAGCGGGACGGCGTGGTGCGGCGGGTGCCATTGGTGCTGCGGGCGGGCGGCACCGTGGTGCCGACCCTGGCGCTCGACGTCCTGCGGGTCGCGACCGGGGCGGACACCCTGCTGATCCGCACCGACGAGGCGGGCGTCGTCTCGATCCGCCTGCCCGACCTCACCGTGCCGACCGATCCGCACGGGCAGATCTGGGTGCGCTTCAGCCCGCACGATCCGGGGCTCTACGTGTCGGCCAAGGACGTCCTGAACGGCACCGTGCCCCCCGACCGCTTCCACGAAAAGATCGTCCTCGTCGGCACCTCGTCCGTCGGCCTGCTCGACAACCGCACCACGCCGCTCGACCGCTCGATGCCGGGCGTCGAGATCCACGCGCAGCTCCTCGAAAACCTGCTGACCGGTTCCACCCTCACCGTGCCGAACGAGGCGACCCTGATCGTGGTCGGCGCGACGGCAGCGGTGTCCCTCGCCATCATCCTGTTCGCGCCGATCCTCGGCGCGCTCGGCCTGCTCCTGTTCGGCGGCCTCGTGGCAGGACAGCTCGCCTTCGTGTCGTGGTACCGGTTCTCCGCCCAGGGCATCCTGTTCGATGCCACCTATCCGCTGCTGACGACTTTTTCCGTCTACCTCACCCTCGTCTTCATCAACTATTTCCGCGAGCAGGCCGGCCGCAAACGGATCCGCACCGCCTTCGGGCGCTATCTGTCGCCGGATCTCGTGGAGCAACTCGCCCACTCGCCCGAGCCGCTGCGGCGCGGCGGCGAGGAGCGGCGCCTGACGATCATGTTCTCCGACGTGCGCGGCTTCACCGCGATCGCGGAGTTCTACAAGGACGATCCGGCCGGGCTGACGGCCCTGATGAACCGCTTCCTCACCCCGCTCACCCACGCCATCCTCGACCGGCAGGGAACGATCGACAAGTACATGGGCGACGCGATCATGGCGTTCTGGAACGCGCCGCTGCCCGTCGAGGACCACGAGGCCGAGGCCGCCGCGGCCGCCCTCGACATGCTGGCGCGGATGGACGCCCTGAACGCCGCGCGTCGGCGCGAGGCGAAAGCCGGCGGGCACCCGATCCTGCCGCTCGATGTCGGCATCGGCATCAACACCGGACCCTGCGTCGTCGGCAACATGGGCTCCGACCTGCGCTTCGACTATTCGGTGCTCGGTGACCCCGTGAACGTCGCCTCCCGCCTGGAGGGACAATCGAAGCTCTACGGGGTGAAGATCGTCCTCGGCGCCGCGACGGCGGAGGCCATCGCCGAGCGCTACCCGGTGCTCGAACTCGATCGCGTGCGGGTGAAGGGCAAGAGCGAGCCCGAGACCGTCTTCACCCTCGTCGGCGACGAGGCTTTTCGGACCTCCGACCTGTTCGCGCGCCTCTCGGCACGGCACGCCGCGATGATCGCGGCCTATCGGGCCCGGCAATGGGACGAGACCGGCGCGGCCGCGCAAGCCTGCCGCGCGCTGGCGGAGGGACTTCGCATCGACGGCCTCTACGCGCTCTACGCCGAGCGCGCCGAGACCTTCCGCCGGGAGCCGCCGCCCGCGGATTGGGACGGCGTCACCGTCGCCACCGCGAAGTAGCCGGCAGCGTTCCGCGGACGGCTTCGATCGCGCTGCATGCCGCGTCCGACCCGCGACGCCGCAGATTTTTGCGCGCGACGAGCCCAAAAAATCCCGCCGAAGTTCCTGCCAAAGATTCGGCCGGCCCGACACGGATCATCTCCGTGCGCGGGCGGAGCGAGAACGTTCATCCCGGCCCTTCGCCGACGCCCCCGCAATTTCGGCTCCGTGACCGCCCCGGCAGGCCGCGCGCGTCGGCCCGGTCTCCGGATCGAGGCTTGCAAAACCGCGCAAATTCTCCAATTATCGATACAAGACAATGACTTAGCGAAAAACATGCTTCCGTCTGTCCCTCCCGCGACCGAAATCTTCTCCGCTGGCCGGGGACAGTCGAAAGACCGCTTTCGCCCTCGGAACCGAGACCACCACCAAGACCACCCGCAACCGCACAACCGGAAACAGGCCGTGCCGGACGGCCGCTTGAGGGAGTTCGATGCCATGGCTGCAGCGACGGTGACGCCGGGCGATCAGGTCGTGTTCGAGCGCCTCGATCTCGCCGAGGCCCTCGGGATCTGGCGCCATGCGCGGGGCCGGGTCGTCGGCATCCACGGACAGGGCCTTGGACTCGCCACCATCGACGTGAAGTTCGACGGCCACGAGATCCTGCAGCGTTACCTGCCCGACCTGTTCCGCCGTGTTCACTGATCGTCCGGGGCAGCTCATGACCGGGCATTTGGCTGAGCATTTGGCCGCGCCTTCGATCCCGCCGCCCCTGCGCGCTACGAGCCGCAGCACGCGCGAGGCCGACGTCTGGTCGGAGCTTCGGGCCGAGGCCGAGGCGGCGCTGATCGAGGAGCCGCTCTATGCCGGCATCGTCCAGGCGACGGTCCTAGATCAGCGCAGCCTCGCCCAGGCGCTCGCCTACCGCCTCGCCCACCGCCTCGGCGACGGCGATCTCTCCCGGCTCGCCATGCGCGACCTCTGTCTCTCGGCCTTCGAGGCGGACCCGCATGCCGGCGCGCACGCGGTGCGCGACCTGATCGCTATCCGCGAGCGCGACCCGACCTGCCGGCGCTATCTCGACCCGTTCCTGTTCTACAAGGGCTTCGCCGCGCTCGAAGCCTACCGGGTCGCGCACTGGCTCTGGCATCAGGGCCGGGCGACGCTCGCCCTCCATGTCCAGAGCCGCATCTCGGAAGTGTTCGGCTGCGACATCCATCCCGCCGCCCGGATCGGCTCGGGGGTGTTCATCGATCACGCCACCGGCGTGGTGATCGGCGAGACGACGGTGATCGCCGACGAGGTCTCGATCCTGCAATCCGTGACGCTCGGCGGCAACGGCAAGGAGAGCGGCGACCGCCATCCGAAGATCGCGCGGGGCGTGCTGCTCAGCGTCGGGGCCAAGGTGCTCGGCAACATCCGCGT
>JAGTAM010000578.1 GCA_023422485.1 Pseudomonadota bacterium
TCACAGGCTGGGGCTTAGCCGACCGACCCTTCGAGGCTGATCGAAATCAGCTTCTGGGCCTCGACCGCGAATTCCATCGGCAATTGCTGGATGACGTCCTTGACGAAGCCATTGACGATCAGCGCCACGGCCTCCTCGGACGAAAGCCCGCGCTGGAGGCAATAGAAGAGCTGGTCGTCGGCGATCTTCGACGTCGTCGCCTCGTGCTCGAACACGGCCGAGGCGTTCTTCGACTCGATGTAGGGCACGGTGTGCGCGCCGCACTGATCGCCGATCAGCAGCGAGTCGCAGTTGGTGAAGTTGCGCGCGCCCTTGGCCTTCTTGTGGGCCGAGACGAGACCCCGATAGGTGTTCTGCGAGCGGCCCGCGGAAATCCCCTTCGAGATGATCCGGCTCGTCGTGTTCTTGCCGAGATGGATCATCTTGGTCCCGGAATCGACCTGCTGCATGCCGTTCGACACCGCGATCGAGTAGAACTCGCCGCGGGAATCGTCGCCGCGCAGGATGCAGGACGGATACTTCCAGGTGATCGCCGAGCCGGTCTCGACCTGCGTCCAGGAGATCTTCGAGCGGGCGCCGCGGCAATCGCCGCGCTTGGTCACGAAGTTGTAGATGCCGCCCTTGCCCTCGTTGTCGCCCGGGTACCAGTTCTGGACGGTCGAGTACTTGATCTCGGCATCCTCAAGGGCGACGAGCTCGACCACCGCAGCGTGGAGCTGGTTGTCGTCGCGCTTCGGGGCGGTGCAGCCCTCCAGATACGAGACGTAGGAGCCCTTGTCGGCGATGATCAGCGTGCGCTCGAACTGACCGGTGTCGCGCTCGTTGATGCGGAAGTAGGTCGACAGCTCCATCGGGCAGCGCACGCCCGGCGGGATGTAGACGAACGACCCGTCGGAGAAGACGGCCGAGTTGAGTGTGGCGAAGAAGTTGTCGGTCACCGGCACGACCGAGCCGAGATACTGCTTCACGAGATCCGGGTACTCGCGGATGGCCTCGGAGATCGGCATGAAGATCACGCCGGCCTTCTCCAGTTCCTTGCGGAAGGTGGTGGCGACCGAGACCGAGTCGAACACCGCATCGACTGCGACGCGGCGCTCGGGCGCGATGCCCTCGAGCACCTCGACCTCACGCAGCGGGATGCCGAGCTTCTCGTAGGTCTTCAGGATCTCGGGATCGATCTCATCGAGCGATTCCGGCCCCTTCCGCTTGGGCGCGGCATAGTAGTAGATGTCGTTGTAATTCACCTTGTCGTAGTCGACGCGCGCCCATTCCGGCTCCTTCATCGTGAGCCAGCGCTTGTAGGCGTCGAGGCGCCAAGCGAGCATCCATTCGGGCTCGTTCTTCTTGGCCGAGATGAAGCGGATCACGTCCTCGGAGAGGCCCTTCTCGGACTTCTCCATCTCGATCACGGTTTCGAAGCCGTACTTGTACTGATCGATGTCGATCGAACGGACCCGATCAATGGTCTCCTGCACTGCAGGCATTCAACGTCTCCTACCGACTCCGGCGTCAAGGACCGGGGGTTTCCAACGAAACGGCGGGGTTAGCGCCGAGAAAAATGGCTTGGGCGGGCGGCGCTGAGCATTCCTCAGGCTGCCTGCCCTCGCCGCTGATATAGGGACGAAACGACCCGTTCGAACCCCGAAACGAAGCGTGACGGGTCATCCGCACGCGAATTCCACCCGAAGCTGACGCGCAGCGCCCCCGCGGCGAGCGCAGGGCTCACGCCCATCGCCGCGAGTACGGGGGAGCGGGCCACCTTGCCCGAGGCGCAGGCCGAACCCGACGAGACGGACAGGCCGGCGAGATCGAGGGCGATCAGCGCCGTCGCGGCTTCCAGCCCCGGCACGGCGAAGAGGAGAGTGTTGGGCAGGCGCGGCGCGCCCTCCCCGAACACCACAAGGTCCGGAGCGAGCGCCCGCAGGCGTCCTTCGAGGGCATCGCGCAGCCCCGCGAGCCGCGTCGCCTCGGCTTCCAGGGCGTTCCCGGCGATCATCGCCGCCTCGCCCATGCCGACGATCCCCGAAAGGTTCTCGGTGCCGCCGCGCAGGCGCGCCTCCTGGCCGCCGCCGCGCAGGAAGGCCGCCTCCAGGCTCACCCCCTCGGCGAGCACCATCGCGCCAATGCCCTTCGGCGCGGCGAACTTGTGGCCCGACAGGGTCAGGGCATCGAGGCCGAGCGCGGAAACGTCGAGCGGGAGCTTCCCGACCGCCTGCACCGCATCGCTGTGAACCAGGGCCCGACCGTGGGCGCGGGCGAGCCGCACGATCCCGGCCAGCGGCTGCATCACCCCGGTCTCGTTGTTGGCCGCATGGACCGAGATCAGCACGGTCTCGTCGCGAACAACGTCGAGCCGGGCCGCGAGGACGTCGAGCCGCAGCAGGCCGCTCTCGTCCACCGGCAGCACCTCGACCGCGTCCGGCGCGAAGCGGTGGCCCGCGGTGACGCAGGGATGCTCGGTGGGGGAGATCATCAGCCGGGTGGGGGCGGGCAGTCCGGTCCTGCGCAGGGCGCCGGAGAGCACGGCGTTGGCGGCTTCCGTGCCGCCGCTGGTGAAGGTGACGCGCTCCGGATTGGCGCCGAGCAGGGCGGCGAGCTGCGCCCGCGCCGTCTGCAGCGCGTGGCGCGCCGCGCGACCCTCGGCGTGGATCGAGGAGGGATTGCCGGGCAGTTCGAGGGCGCGCACGACCGCCGCCGCGACTTCCGGACGCACCGGAGAGGTCGCGTTGTGATCGAGATAGCTGCGCCCGCCTGACGTCATCCTGCCGTTGCGCTCCGTATCGTCCTGCCAGATCCTGATTTTCTTGATTTCGCCCCCCTCCCCCGTGCTAAGCCGCGCGAAACGCGCCCTTGCATCGCAAGTCGAAGTTCGACGAACAGTTTAGAATAGTTCTAATCGCCTAGAATTATTCTAAGAGCGCTTGTAGGTGGCGCGCGCAACGAGTCAAGCCGTGACCGGCTCAGCTCCCATGCCGTCGCGAAAGCGCGGGGTGAGGGTCGGATCATCTCGAGGACACTATGCCCGAAGTCATTTTCTCCGGCCCCGCCGGCCGTCTGGAAGGCCGCTACCAGGCCCCGAAAAAGAAGGGAGCGCCGATCGCGATCGTGCTCCACCCGCACCCCCAGTTCGGGGGCACGATGAACAATCAGATTGTGTACAATCTTTTCTACACCTTCGCCAATCGCGGATTCGCAGCCCTGCGCTTCAATTTCCGCGGGGTCGGCCGCAGTCAGGGCGCGTTCGACCACGGCTCGGGTGAGCTGTCCGACGCGGCCGCGGCGCTGGACTGGGTGCAGTCGGTCAACCCGGAGGCGAAGTCCTGCTGGATCGCGGGCGTGTCGTTCGGCTCATGGATCGGCATGCAGTTGCTGATGCGCCGGCCGGAGATCGAGGGGTTCATCTCGATCGCCGCCATGGCCAACCGCTACGACTTCACCTTCCTGGCGCCCTGCCCCTCCTCCGGCCTGTTCGTGCACGGCTCGGAAGACCGGGTGGCCCCGGCCCGCGAGGTGATCCCGGTGATCGAGAAGGTGAAGACGCAGAAAGGCGTCATCATCGAGCACCAGATGGTCGAGGGCGCGAACCACTTCTTCGACGGCAAGGTCGACGAGCTGACCCAGACGGTCGACACCTATCTCGACAAGCGCCTCGGGGCGAAGACCGAAGCGGCGTGATCCGCGGCAGCCCGCTGGCCCGGCCAGCGGGCTGCATTCATACGAGTTCGACCCGCAAATCCCGTCCAACCGCGCGAGCGGCGCGCACCAGGGATTCCAACGTCGCGGCGCCATTCGACGGATCGAGGAGACGGTCGACCTGAGCGCGGCTCGTCTGCATGAGTTCGGCCATCCGAACCTTGCTGATCTTCTGGCGCTTCATCTCCGATGCGATCTGCTCGGCGATGATGCTCTTGGCCGCCGCTGCCTTCACCTCTTCGGCAATGCCCTCGGCTTCGAGCCAGCTCTCGAAGCTCGATCCGATATGGGGGTTGTCCGCACTCATCTCGTCACTTCCTTCAAGCGCCGCCGTGCCAGTTCAAGCTCTGCCGCCGGCGTCCGCTGCGCCTTCTTGACGAAGGCATGCAGGGCAATCAGCCGGCCTTCGTGGAACCCGAACGGCAGGCGGGCTTCGCGTCGGCTCGGCAACGTCGAACGCACCTCGAACAATCCGCCCGCCATGGGCCGACAGACCGGCAACCCGATCGGCCAACCCAGTTGAACGCGACGAACGTCGAAGCCGACGACGCGCTTGTCCTCCAGCGGCAATCCCCTCAGCCACTCGCGGACCGGCTCATGGCCTGCAGCGCCTCGATAGAAGACGAGAGGGATGGTCGGCACGGCAGACATAACAAAATGTACCGATAATGGTACGTTCTGCAAGAGCCGTCACGCCGCCCGCGCCACCGGCTCCGCCGCCGCGTGCACCACCGGTACGGCCGGCGCGCCCTCCCATTCCGAATGCGCCGGAATCGACTCGCCCTTCATCACGATGGTGAGCGGGCGCAGCCGCGCATAGTCGCCGACATGGCTGTCGTAGAGGACGGTGGAGAACGCCCCGACCGAGACGCCGCGCCCGACCACGACGCGGCCGACCTTCATGATGCGGTCCTCGTAGAGGTGGGTCTGGAGCGCCGCCGAGCGGTTGATGGTGACGTAATCGCCGATCTCGACGCAGTCGAACTCGGTGATGTCGGTCATCAGCAGGCAGGTGCCCCGGCCCACCTTCACGCCGAACAGCCGCAGCACCCAGGGCAGGAAGGGCGTGCCGGTCAGGTGCTCCAGCAGCACCTTGCCGGCCAAGCCCCAGTAGGCCACCGCGATGGCCTCGGTGCGCATCGCCCACCACGACCACATCGGC
Source organism: Pseudomonadota bacterium (assembly GCA_023422485.1). Taxonomy (GTDB): domain Bacteria; phylum Pseudomonadota; class Alphaproteobacteria; order Rhizobiales; family Beijerinckiaceae; genus Methylobacterium. Next base: position 4,856 of record JAGTAM010000578.1, read on the forward strand.
CGCATGCCGGGGCGGTAGCGCCCCATCAGCAGCCATTTGAGGGCGATGACGCTGCTCGTCTGGATCAGCGCGATGATCACGCTGGCGAGCACGAAGGCGAGCGCCAGCCCGCCCCAATCCTCGGCGAGGATCGCCGGGTAGAACACCCAGTCGATCGCGCAGATGGCGAGGGAGATGTAGAGCATCGGCGAGAACGAGGTGGCGAAGGCCTCGAACAGGCCGCGCCGGAGCTTGGCCCACACGCTCGGCTGGAAGGTCTGTGCGGCGGATCCGAGATCGACCTTCTGGCGAACCGGCAGGCGGATCGGCGGCGAGCCGAACCACGTCTCGCCCGGCCCCATCGCCGCATTGGCCGGCGGCTTCGACTTGATGCCGATCAGCACGTCATCGGGCAGCCGCGTGCCCGGCGGCAGCACGCCGTCGTTGCCGACGAAGACGCGGGCGCCGGTCTCGACGGTGTGAAGGTGCATCCAGCCGCGGCGGATCTCCTCCTCGCCGACCACCACCTCGTCGG
>JAGTAM010000591.1 GCA_023422485.1 Pseudomonadota bacterium
CGACAAGATCGAGCGTGTCGAGCCGCCCCGGCGCCGGCAATCGGTGGCCTTCGAGTTCCAGCCGGCGCCGCGCTCGGGCGACGACGTCGCGATGCTCAAGGGCGTGCACAAGCGCTACGGCAGCCGCATCATCTACGACGGCCTCGACTTCTCGATCCGGCGCAAGGAGCGCTGGTGCGTGATGGGCATCAACGGCGCCGGCAAGTCGACGCTGCTGAAGCTCGTCACCGGCACGGCCCAGCCCGATGCCGGTACGGTCGCCGTCGGCGGCAGCGTCAAGCTCGGCTACTTCGCCCAGCACGCCATGGATCTGCTCGACGGCGACCTGACCGTGTTCGAGGATCTGGAGAGCAGCTTCCCGCAGGCGGGTCAGGGCTCGCTGCGGGCGCTCGCCGGCTGCTTCGGCTTCTCCGGCGACGACGTGGAGAAGCCCTGTCGGGTGCTCTCCGGCGGTGAGAAGGCGCGACTGGTCATGGCCAAGATGCTCTACGACCCGCCGAACTTCCTCGTCCTCGACGAGCCGACCAACCACCTCGACATCGCCACCAAGGCGATGCTGATCGACGCGCTCTCCGGCTTCGAGGGGACGATGCTGTTCGTCAGCCACGACCGGCATTTCCTCGCTGCCCTGTCGAACCGGGTGCTCGAAGTGACGGGCGAGGGCATCCGCCAGTACGGCGGCGGCTACTCGGAATATGTGGCCAGCACCGGCCAGGAAGCGCCGGGCCTGAGAAGCTGACCACCGCTCAAGGATCGAGCGCGAGCCCTTCGTAGCGCGCGACGAGACCGGGCGGCGCGACGATCCGCCAAGCGGTGAGCAGCGCCGCGCGGAGGATTTCCTCCTCGACGCTATCGACGTCGAGGCTGGTCCAGCCGCGGGCGCCCCAGCCGCCCGGCACGGGCTCGAACGTGTCCGGCTCGGCCTCCAGCAGGTGCGCCTGCGCCTCGGGCGTCAGTTTGACGACGACCCGCGCCTCGTCGGTCCAGAGCGTCGCGAAGATGCGCCCGGCGACTCGGAAATCGGGATGGCCCTGATGCGCGCCCTCGACCGCCTCCGGCAGCAGTAGCGCGAGGGCCCGTACATCCTCGGGCAGGCACGCCATGGCAGTGCGCTATGCCCGGCTCGACGGCGCCTGCCACGCGGTACCGGGATGCTCGCGCACGTCGCCGTTGCGGGTTCCGGTGTCGCTGTCGCTCACCCATTCGCCGGGCTCGGCGATTTCGACGACCTCATCCTCCGGGTAGGCCGCCTCCACGAACAGGCGGGCCTCGCCCTCGGCGGCGGCGCGCACGGTCACCAGCGGGCGCTCCCCGCCCGCGCCGCGCACACGCGCGATGAAAAGCTTCGTCATAGGCAAGATCCTCCGGCCGCTGTCCCAGAACCGGGTCAACGCCCGCGCGGCGGAAGGGATCATCGCGTTCTCGGTCGATCGCTTCGGCTCATGCCGCTCGTCGCGACCAGACAGGGAAAGGCAGCGAGAGCGTCGGCTCACACAACCGAATCCGCGGTCCGATAAGCCGGCGCCTCGAAAAGCGTTCGGACCGCGCGTGCCGCGCGGTCCGATCCAATCAGCCGAAACAGGTCGGCTACGACGAAGCCGGTCCTAGACGAGGGTGCCGAACCGGAAGCCGCCGTCGGCGAAGTCCGACCGGCCCTCGTAGAGGCCGTATTGCAGGAAGTGCTGCATCGGATCGAGCTGGGCGGCGGCCACGTCCTTGTAGGTCGAGAGGTAGGTCGCCGTGTCGAACGAGGCGGACGGGTCCCGGCCCTCCTTCCAGCCGTACTGGTCGTAATGGGAGAGCGGGTTGATGCCCGCCGCCTTCACGTCACCGTAGGCGGCGAGGTAGCCCATTGTGTCGAACACCGCATTCGGGTTGCGGCCTTCCTTCCAGCCGTACTGCTCGAAATGCTGGGCGGCGAAGGCGAAGGTGTTGTTGGTTCCTGCCGCCTGGGCCACGTCGGCATTGGCCAGCAGGTAGAACTCGGCGTCGAAGCCGCCGCGGATGTCGCTCGCCCGACCGACCGCCTCGTGGATCGCCCGGCCCTCACTCTGACCGTACTGGAGGTAATGCGCGAGCGGGTTCAGGCCGGCGGCCTTCACGTCCGGGTTGGTCGCCAGATAGAACTCATTATCGAAGCGGACGCCCGGATCGCGGCCCTCCTTCCAGCCGGCCTGCTCGTACTGATCGAGCGGGTTGACACCGGAGGCCTGCACGTCGCGATTGGCCGCGAGATAGCCCCTGGTGTCGAAGAAGGCGTTCGGGTCGCGGCCTTCGCGGGCTCCGTACTGGGCGAAGTGCGTGTCGGCGTCGAGGCCGGCCTGGAACACGTCCTTGTTGCGGGCGAGGTAGTAGAGGTCGTCCACCAACGGCTTGCCGTCGTTCACCACGATGGTGGCGTCCGAGAACAGGAAGCGCTCGAAGCCCTCGACGAGGTCGAGACCTTCCGGGCCGGTGATGGCGGTGAAGCGCCCGGCCTGCGTGACGGTGACGTTGGCAAACGACGAGTTGAACACGAGCGTGTCCGTGCCGCGTCCTCCGGAGAGGATGTCGTTGCCCGCGCTATTGGTGATGATGTCGTCGCCGAGGCCGCCGGAGAGGCGGTCGGCGAAGGCCGTTCCCTGCAGCACGTCGTTAGCGCTGGTTCCGGGCTGGCTGACGCCACGGGCCAGGACGCTGTCGCCGCGCACGGCGAGGTTCTGGATCCGCGTGTCGGCGACGGGGCCGGTATCGGCCTGTCCGAAGGGCGTCACGCTGTAGAACGCCTTGAGATACTCGGCGATGGCGTCCTGCTCGGTGCCCTGCGCCGCGAAGGTCTCGGTGTTGGGCAGGGACGTCGGCGTGGCGCTGCTCAATGCCACTCGGCTCTCGCCGTAGGCCGGGAAGGGATAGTTGTCGCCGCCCAGGCCCGGCGCCGCGCTCGATCCCGTAGTGAGGAAGTCGAGGGTGACGGCGCGAATGCCCCGGTTCGCATCGCCGACGAGCTGGCCGTTCTGCACCAGGGTGTCCACGAGGAAGCCGTCGGCATCGACGATTGCCGCCGAGATGATGCGCTGCCCCTCGCGGGTGACGTTGCCGCTGGCGTCGAGCGTCTGCGCCTGCTTCGTCGCGTCGAACGAGAAGCTGATACCGCCGATCTGCGGGAAGGCGCCGGGCGTCGCGCCCGGAGCGACCGAGGAAACGGCGTGTTCGAGCACCCGTTCCAGCTCGGCCGCCGTGATAGTGACCATGGCGAGCGCGTTGTTGAAGCGCAGCGAGTTGGTGACGTCGAGCTGAGAGATGTCGCCGGCCGCCTTGCCCGCCGCCGGATTGGCGGCCGGAGGAAGCTCCGCGGTGCCGCCGCCGGCCGTCGAGAACGAGCCGATCGAGTCGCGGCTGCCGCCGCCGTTCTTGTTCGAGACCGTCACCGTGCCGTCGAACTGCTTGGCGTACCAGAGGTTGGCGTCGGCGCTGAGATTGCCGAGGTTGGTCTCCTCGGTGCGGACCTCGCCGCGGCGGCCTTCGAGGTAGACGCTGGTGCGGCCGAGGATGTTGCCGTCCTGCTGGCGGATAACGTCGGCGACGCCCGCCGTCTCCTGGATGCCGTCGTTGTTCGCGTCCAGGCCCTCAATCACCTCGCGCACGAGGTAGCCCTTCGAGCCGGGGGTGAAGGCTGCTTCCTTCGAGCCCCACAACTGAGCGACCGTGGCGTCATCGACCGCCACCGCGCCGGAATTCTCCGGCGTGATCGAGTTGCGGATGACGTTGCCCTGGTCGTCGAAGGTGACGTTGAGCCGGCCGACATAGGAGTATTCGGAGGCGGTGTTCACCAGGGCCAGGGTCTGACCGGAGGCGTTCGTAAAGAATTGCGGGTAGGCACCGCCGGCCTTGTCGCTAGGCAGGAGGCGATCGTTGCCGTCGGCCAGCAGGGTGTGCGAGCCGCCGCCGATCAGCACGTCGACGTTGCGCAGGAGCGGGGCGAGCGCCTGCTCGTTGGCAAGCTGCTGCAGGTGCGTGCCGACGATGACCTTGTTGAGGCCGGGATTGGCCGCGAGCACGCGATCGACTTCGGCGTTGATCTGGCTCGCCAGGAGCGCGATCTCATCGCGGCCGGTGAAGCCGTCCACCGTGACGTTGCCGAGCGTCGTCAGCAGCGGCTCGAGCTGCGTGGTCGCGCCGATGAAGGCGATCCGCTCGCCGTTCTCGACGAGGATGGTCGACTTGGCGATCTTGTCCGCACCGGTGCCGGTCTGGGTCGAGGTCGGGCCGGTCTGGGCGAAGGTGGCGAGGTCGCCGTCGCGATGGACGAGGCCCGATAAGGCGGCCTCGCGGGAGAAGTTCAGGTTCGTCGAGAGGTAGGGGAAGAGCGCGCCGACCCAGGTATCGTCGGTGGCCCCCGCCGCGCTGCCGAGATTGGCGCCGATGATGTTGGCGACCTCGTTGGGTCCCGCATCGAATTCGTGGTTGCCGAACACCGCCGCCTGGACGCCGATGATGTTCTGAATGGTGATGTCGGCCCGGCCGGGCGAGGCGGCGAGGCGGCCGTAGGCGGCTGCGCCCGAGAGCCCGAAGAACTGGTTGTAGCACTACCTGGGCACTTTGAAGAGCGTTGGGCGTTCTGATCCTGCGGTGGCACTGCGGGAGACGGACATGGCCGAGAGACCGTTGGGTCAGGATCTCGATG
>JAGTAM010000619.1 GCA_023422485.1 Pseudomonadota bacterium
GCCAAGCGCCATCGGCTTGCCGGTGATCACGGCGGGGGCGGGCTCGCCGATGATCGAGGCGTATTCGTCAGCCATCCACCCCATGACCATGGAGTTCGTGTAGACATCCGGCGCGGGAATGTCGCGATCGGGCCCGATAACCTTGGCGAAAGCCTGGATGTACGCTCGGGAAAGCCGCTCCAGTTCGGTTTTTGACAAGGTGCGAGGGTCGACGCGGACCGCACCCTTTCCACCTCCATAGGGCAGATCCATCACGGCGCATTTGAACGTCATCCAGAAGGCGAGCGTCTCCACTTCCTCGGCCGTCGCCTCTGGATGAAAGCGGATGCCCCCCTTCGTCGGGCCGCGCGTGTCGTCGTAGCGGCAGCGCCAAGCCATGAACGATTTACGGGATCCGTCATCCATGCGGATCATCAGTCGAACTTTGGTCGTCTCGCGGGGATACTTCAGTTTCTCCAAGACATCCGCATCGAGATCGAGATGGCGCGCGGCGTCATCCAGGCGCACCAACGCCTGATCGAAGATCTTCGCATCCTGCATTTTCAGGGTTTCCTTTTATTTTAGCCGCGCAAACCTGCCAGGCCGCAGGATGTGCTCGATGGGTCTCGGGTGGTGACCCGATGCGCATTCTCCGGACGGGCCAGCCTCTTTTCGCCGGAAGGCGCTCTAGAGCTGTCGTTTTTCCTGGGCGAAGGCCCAGTCGAGCCAGGGCGTCAGCGCCTCGATGTCGGAGGCCTCGACGGTCGCTCCGCACCAGATCCGCAGCCCGGCCGGCGCGTCGCGGTAGGCGCCGAAGTCGAAGGCCACGCCCTCACGCTCCAGGCGGCTGACGATCCCGGCGGCGACGGCCTTGACCACGGCATCGCCCTTGGCGAGCACGTCCGGGTCGGTGATCACGAGGCAGACGCCCGTGTTCGAGTAGGTCGCCGGATCCACCGCGAGGGGGCCGATCCAGGGCGTGCGCGCCACCCACTCGTGGACCGCCCGGGCGTTGGCGTCCGCCCGCGCATGCAGCGCGTCGAGGCCGCCGATGCTCTCGGCCCATTTCAGGGTGTCGAGGTAATCCTCGACCGCGAGCATCGAGGGCGTGTTGATGGTGTCGCCCTTGAAGATGCCCTCGATCAGCTTGCCGCCCTTGGTCAGGCGGAACACCTTCGGGATCGGCCAGGCCGGCGTGTGGCTCTCGAGGCGCGCCACGGCGCGCGGCGAGAGGATCAGCATGCCGTGCGCGGCCTCGCCGCCCATCACCTTCTGCCAGGAATAGGTGACGACATCGAGCTTGTCCCACGGCAGCGGCATCGCGAAGGCGGCCGAGGTCGCGTCGCAGATGGTGACGCCCTCGCGGTCGTCGGCGATCCAGTCGCTGTGCGGGACCTTCACGCCGGCGGTGGTGCCGTTCCAGGTGAAGACGACGTCGTGGGTCTTCGTGTCGATGGCGTCGAGCTTGGGCAGGATGCCGTGCTCGCCGACATGCACGATCGGATCGATCTTGAGCTCTTTCAGGGCGTCGGTGACCCACTCGGCGCCGAAGGAATCCCAGGCCACGACCTCGACGGTCTTCGGACCGAGCATCGACCACATCGCCATCTCGACGGCGCCGGTGTCGGATCCGGGGACGATGCCGATGCGATAGTCGGCGGGAACGCGCAGGACCTTGCGGGTCAGCTCGATGGCCTCGGCGAGCTTGGCCTTGCCGGCGGCCGAGCGGTGCGAGCGGCCGAGCGCCGCGCCGGAGAGGGCATCGAGGCTCCAGCCGGGACGCTTGGTCGTGGGGCCGGACGAAAAATAGGGCACGCGCGGGCGCGCGGCGGGCATTTGAACCGTCATGTCATCCATCCTTCCAGATGGTTGCCTCCCGTTGGGGGGAGGTGTCCCGCCGCGGTGAATGACGGATCGCGCACCGCAAGGCAAGCGGTTTTTCAAGGCTTCGGATCTGTGTGTGCTGCGTGCAACGGAAGGATCTTTCAGTTTTCGAAAGAATAGCAGGTGAGAAAACCGATCTAAGGTTCATCTCTCCGCAGTAGGTCAGGCCGGCGCGCCAGCGTCAGTGCGCGGCTCCGCTCGGACCGCCAGCGGGCGATGGCCGCATGGTTGCCGCCCATCAGCACGTCGGGGATCGTCCGTCCCTCCCATTCCCGCGGCCGGGTGTAGTGCGGGTATTCGAGCAGGCCGCCTTCAAAACTCTCCTCGACGCCCGAGGCGTGCTTGCCCATCACGCCCGGCAGCAGGCGCACGCAGGCGTCGATCAGCACGAGCGCCGCGATCTCGCCGCCCGAGAGCACATAGTCGCCGATCGAGACCTCTTCGAGGTTGCGCGCCTCGATCACCCGCTCGTCCACGCCCTCGAACCGTCCGCAGACGAGGATCGCGCCCGGTCCCTCGGCCAGCGCCCGCACCCGCGTCTGCGTCAGCGGTTTTCCGCGCGGCGACATGAGGAGGCGGGGTCGAGTATCCTCCGGACCTGCGGCGGCATCGATCGCCGCACCGAGGACGTCGCAGCGCAGCACCATTCCGGCGCCGCCGCCGGCCGGCGTGTCGTCGACGCTGCGGTGGCGGCCGAGCCCGTGCTCGCGGATCTGGCGCGGCTCCAGGCTCCACGCGCCGCGCGTCAGCGCATCGCCCGACAGGGAATGGCCGAGGGGACCGGGGAACATCTCCGGGTAGAGGGTCAGGACCGTGGCCCGCCAAGGGGCCGACGTCCCGGGATCGACGGGTGCGCTCATGCCGCTTGATGGCGCTGCGCGCCGGGCCGGTCAATGATGGGGCGCCCCGCCCGTCAGGGCCGGGCCAGGGGCGGACGTCGCTTCGGTTCGGCCCGGCGATGGCCCTTGAGGGGGCGCCGGGCCTGGGAGTGCAGGCGGCGATCCGGCCGGGCCGCTTCACGCTCGGCCGAGGGGGCCGAAGTCTCGGCCATCGGCTCCGCCGGCGGGCGCGTCATGCTGCCGAACGGGTCGGGCTTTCCCAACGGAATGCCGACCGTTGCGCCGGGAAAACCCTGCGCCAGCGCCGGGGAGACGGGAAGCGCGAGGAGAGTGAGGAGGAGGATCGGGCGGCGCATCGCGTCTCGCTTTCGGATATCGGTTCGAGTCTATCGATTGCGAACGGCGCGCGCTGCCGATGGTTCGATGCGCGGCCGAGGCGCGCGGGCTGGGCACGTTTGTCCGCGCTGGGACTTATCCGGGGCATGATCCGCTTCGCCGCCCTTCTCCTGCTGCTGACGCTGCCGGCTTCCGCCGCCGAACCGCTGGGAGCGGCCGGCGCGCCGGCCGAGCGCTTTCCGAAGCCGGACAGGCCGGTTGCCGAGATCGTCGCGCCGCAATGGGCGCATGAGGGGCAGCGGGACCGGGCCGACGAGGTCGGGCAGGTTGCGCGCCTGATGCGGATCGCTCCCGGTGAGACGGTGGCCGATATCGGCGCCGGCAGCGGCTACTACGTGTTCCGCCTGAGCCCGCGCGTCGGGCGGCAGGGGCGCATCCTCGCGCAGGACATCACGCCGGATTACCTCGCCGACCTGGAGCGGAGGGTGTCCGAAGCGGGGCTGCCCAACGTCACCGTCGTGCGCGGCGAGGCGCACGACCCGCGGCTCCCGCCCAGCTCGGTCGATGCGGCGGTGCTGGTTCACATGTACCACGAGATCGCCCAGCCCTTCGGCCTGCTGTGGAACCTCGCCGCCGCGATGAGACCCGGCGGCCGGGTCGGGATCGTCGATGCCGACGCGATTCCCTCCCGCCACGGCACGCCGCCGAAGCTCCTGCGCTGCGAATTGGCGGCGGTCGGCTACCGCGAGGTCTCGATGACCCGCCTCAAGGGCGGGGTCGGCTATCTCGCGGTGTTCGAGGCGCCCGCACCCGACCGCCGCCCCGAGCCAGAGGCGATCCGGCCGTGTCGGGACGAGGCGACGCGCGAGCGGCGCTGACACGCCTGCGGGCTGATGGCTTCCGTGCCGGCTTCCGTCATGGCGAAGCGGCGCCGTCGCAATCGAGGGCTTGGCATAATCCGGAGAGGCCGCGCTCCGGATCGCTTCGGCTTCGCCTCGCCATGACGACGTGCCGCGAAGGCAACACCGGAATCCGTGCGCCATGGCTTTAACGAATGGGAGGGGGTGATCGGCTAGGCTGGCGGCCCCGTCCTCGCGATCGATCCGGCATGATTCTCGGCCTCTGGCTCGACCAACCCGTCTGGCTGATGTTCACGCTCCTGGCGGGCGTCTTCCTTACGATCTGCGCGGGGTTGAGCCTGCTCACCAACCTGCCCTGGACCAAGGGGGGCGTGCGCCGGCTCGCGGCCGGAATCGTTCCGCCCTATATCGGCATGGTCGCGGTGCTGCTCGCACTGCTGACCGGCTTCGTCGCCAACGATGCCTGGGAGCGCCAGCGGCAGGCGAGCCGCGTGCTGCAGGCCGAGCGCTCGCACGCGCTCGCGATCTACGATCTCAGCATCGCCTCGGCGCCGGACATGAGCGATTTGCGCGGCGCGCTCTTCACTTATCTCAAGGTGGTGGTGACGGAGGAATGGCCGTCCATGGCCGCGACCGGCGCCTCGGCGCCCGGTGCGGGGCGGGCGCTCGGACGCCTGCTGCAGGTGGCAGCCGACCCGCGCAATGCCAAGGAGGCGGGGGAGGCGACCCATGCGGCCCTGCTCGACGCGGTGATGCAACTCCGCTCGGCCCGCAGTGAGCGCCTCGCGCTCAGTTCCGCCCGCAGCGACGAGAGCAAGTGGCTGACGCTCCTCGTGCTCGCCGCGCTGACGCTGACGGCGGTCGCCCTCGTCCATTGCGAGCGCCCTCTGGCGCAAGGTGCGACGCTGTTTCTGTTCTCCGCCGCGATGGTGACGACGCTGGGCGTGGTCGCCCTGCACGAACGTCCTTTCGACGGCCCCCTGGCGCTGTCGCCCGAGCCGATCCGCCTCGCCCGGGTCGCCATGGAGGCGGGCACGCGCTAGAGCATCGTCCCGAAAGCTGGTCACCGGCTTTCGGAAAAAGACGATGCTGTCATCGCCGATCAGCCCGGATCGTCGGCGGGCTTCGGCCCCGGCGGGGCGAACAGATCCTCGGGTGGATCGGCAACGACCTTTCCGCCCGCGAGATCGAGGCTCGGCACGAAGGCCTTGGTGAAGGGCAGGAGCGCGGTCGGGCCGCCGGCCGCCGGGCGGATCTCGAGCAGATCCCCGCCGCCGTAATTCGGCACGGCCACGATGGTGCCGATCGCGGTCCCGGTGCCGTCCTCGACGGCGAGGCCGATCAGGTCGGTGAGGAAGAACTCGTCCTCGTCCTCGACGTCGCCCAAGCGCTCGCGAGCGATGGCGAGGGTGACGCGATTGAGCGCTTCGGCGCCGCTGCGGTCGTTCACGCCCTTCACCCGCACGATCAGCAGATCGGAGGAGCTGCCGGGGGCGGGGCGGACGTCATCGAGTTCGAGGGTGCGGCCGTCGGAGGCGCGCAAGGGGCCGTAGCCCGCGATCGCCAGGGGCTCGCCGGTATAGGATTTCAGCCGCACCTCGCCGTGCAGGCCGTGCGGCCGGCCGAACTCGCCGAGCAGGACGAGGCCCGGATCGGGCGAGGCGGGGGGGGCAGGCTTGGCGCCCTGCGGCTTGCGGGCCGAGGTGACGGCCCCCGGCGCGAGGCGGTCGGCGGGCCGCGCAGGTCCGCGCGATGAGGATCCGGGGCGGCGGGCCATGCAGGGTGCCTCGATGACGGCGCGTTTGTCCCTTCCTCAGGGAGGAAAGGCGTGAGGTGGGGACGGTGCTGGCAGAGGCGAGCGGTGCCTCTCGCGCGACCCCCACCCCTGGCCCCTCCCCACCCAGATCGGATCGGGTCTCGGGCCGG
>JAGTAM010000624.1 GCA_023422485.1 Pseudomonadota bacterium
CTCACAACACCCCGGACTGGCTCGCCCGGCGCTGGCGGGCAGCCTACGGCGAGGAGACGGCGCGCCGCATCGCCGCCGCCCATCTGGAGGGCGCGGCGGTCGACCTCACCGTTGCGCGTGACGCGGACCTCTGGGCCGAGCGGCTCGGCGCTCTCCGCCTCGCCCGCGGCTCGCTCCGTCTGGCCGAGGTGCGGGACTCGGTGGCCGAGCTGCCCGGCTATATGGAAGGCGCGTGGTGGGTGCAGGACGCCGCCGCCGCCCTGCCGGTTCGGCTGCTCGCTCCCGCTCCGGGCGAGCGCGTCGCCGACCTCTGCGCCGCGCCCGGCGGCAAGACGGCACAGATCGCGGCGGCGGGCGCGACGGTGACGGCCGTCGACCGTTCGGGCGCGCGGCTGGAGCGGCTCGGACGCAACCTCGAACGTCTCGGCCTCTCGGCGGAGGTGGTGACGGCCGATGCCCTGGGACTGCCGGAGGATGCCCCCTTCGACGCGGTGCTGCTCGACGCCCCCTGCTCGGCAACCGGCACGATCCGTCGCCATCCCGATGTCGCCTGGACGAAGAGCGAGAGCGATGTGATGCGCCTGTCCGGCCTCCAGCGCCGGCTCCTCGACAAAGCCGCGCGGCTGACGCGGCCGGGCGGACGGCTCGTCTATTGTACCTGTTCCCTGGAGCCCGAGGAGGGCAGCGACCAGGTCGCTGATTTTCTGAAGCGCAACCCGGATTTCGAGCGGACCGCGATCACCCCCGACCGATTGGCCGGCCATGCCGAGCTGATCGATGCGTCCGGCGACCTGCGCACCCTGCCGAGCGATCTCGCGGGCGTCGGACGGGCGGGCGGCCTCGACGGCTTTTTCGCGAGCGTCCTGAGACGGCGGAGCTGAGATCGGAACAATCTGAAGCCGTACGTGTGATCCGGGCGGCCTCCAGCCTCGTATCAAGGCTCAGCAGCAACAGGCCTTCAAGCCGGCACCGACCATGGCAAGCCCCGTCACGAGGGAGAGGCCGCCGGCCATCTCCATTCGAGCGGTCCAATCCGGATAGAGCGGCGCGCGGCCGGCCAGAACCAGCCCGCAGGACAAGCTCACGAGACTGAACAACGCAATCATCCATCCCCCCGATCGAGCGATCGTCGCGGCACCGTCCCAGCGGTCACCACGCCGTCTTCGAAGGCGTTAACGCGCGCGCTTCGCCAGCGCGCTTCCCCACTATTCCCGCCTTTCACAGTTCGATTGCGAGACCACAGACACAATCACTCAAAACCATTGTCAGGAGCTTAGCCGGTTACGTAACCTTTGTTACACAATCTGCATTAACCATTCGTTCAAGTATGTAAACAAAGCCTTAGCAGGGTCAGTCAACTTCGGTTAAATATTTTCAGCACAACGAACTTCCCTCCCGTTTCGGCGGCCCCATGCCTCACGTGTCCAGCTTCTGGGTGCGCTCTTCCGTCATGCTTGCAGGCGCAGCAAGCTTTCTTCTCGTCGGAACGGGGGCGGCCAGCGCCCACGTCAAATGGTTCTGTGCATTCGATGTCGCGGGCCAGCCGCGTGGTCTCGAACAAGTTCTCTGCACCGACTTCGAAATCCTGACGGGGCTTGCCCTCGTCTGCCTGATGTTCGGTTGCCTGGCCGAGGGAACCCACCTCGGCACTGCACTTCTCAACGCCCTTGACCGCGTCACCGCGGCGGCCCGCCTCAACAGCGTCCTGATCGTTCGGGCGGTGGTGGGGTTCTTCCTCGTCTCGCTGTGGAACCTCGGCGGGATCATCTTGACGCCGGAACTGAAGACGGACGTCGCCTGGATCCCGTGGCTCCAGCTCGCCATGGCCGCTTGCCTTCTGTGGAAGCGCACCCTGCCGTTGACCGCCGCCGGCATCGTGTTCCTGTTCGGCTTCGCCGTCTGGAACTATGGCATCTTCCACCTCGCCGACTATCCGGTGTTCCTCGGCGTGGCCGCTTTCCTGGCGCTCACCGCCTTCGACCGCACCCTGTTCGGCCAGCGCCCCATCGACGTGGTGCGCATCGCCGCCGCGATCACCCTGATGTGGGCCTCCGTCGAGAAGTGGGCCTATCCCCACTGGACCGATCCGCTCATCGCCGCCAAGCCCGCCATGACCATGGGCGCCTCGCCGGAACTCTTCATGCAGGCCGCGGGCGTCATCGAGTTCACCCTGGCCTTCGCCCTGATCTGGACCCCCCTGGTGCGCCGCGCCTCGGCAATCATCCTGACGGCCGTGTTCGTCTCGGCGATCTTCGAGTTCGGCAAGATCGACGCCATCGGTCACTCGGGGATCATCGCGGTCCTGATCGCCATCGCAGCGGACGATGCCCGGGTGCCCGCCACCCGCCGGGACGTGATCCTCGCCCCGGTCTACTATGCCAGCGCCCTGATGCTGTTCCTCGGCGCCTACTACCTCGCCCACAGCACGCTCTACGGCGCCGGCTACGGGATTGGCGCAGGCATGGGCGGCATTCCGGTGATCTGAGCCGAGGCCGGCGGCGCGCACGATGCTTCGGGGGTGCCCCTTGCGCGAGGGACACCCCCGAGCCGTTTTTCGTGCTCCCGATCCGATGGTTCGGCACGGAGCAGGTACAGTGAGGCGCGTCGCGTCAAACCGAGACGCCAAGATCTTCGCAATACGTCCTTCACGTTTCGCTAAGTTTACCGAATCCAACCGTCGATGATCTGCGGAGAATGTGGAAGTCAGACCTCTTCCGGAAGCGGCGAAAGAAGCAATTCGTTAAATACGCCCTGATGCATTTTTCCTACACGAGCGCCGTTTAACGCGATGGCAAGCCGACCGGATCGACAGTCCGACCTGTAACGACGCGGCACCGGACGGGATGGCATGAGACATCGTGAGCAGACCGACGCGACGATCCAGGAGCGCGCGGACAGCGTGCGCCGCCTTTCGAGCGCGCCCGTTTCCGGCGAGGATCACACCCTGCAAGCGCTCGACTTCGCCTCGCAGGATTGCCTCGGCCTCTCCACCCACCCCGAGATCGTCGCCGCGGCCGCCGACACCCTGCGCCGGTTCGGCGTGCGTAGCGTCTGCGCCGGAGCCGACACCGGCGATACAGGCCTCGCCGTGACCTTGGAGCGTCGGATCGCCGACTTCCTCCAGATGGAGGAGGCACTGCTCTGCCCGACCGGCCGAGCCGCCGCTCAGGCCGTGATCCGCGGCCTCGTGCGCCCGGCCGACCACGTCGTGATCGATGCCGCGATCCGAGGAGGCCTTCGGGAGGATGCCGAGGCCGGGACGAACAACCTCCAGCCGTTCCGTCACCTCGATGCCGAGCATTGCCGCGACCGTCTCCGGGCCATCCGCGCCCGCGACGCGGAAAACGGCATCCTCGTCGTGACCGAGAGCCTGTCGCCGCTCGATTCCGGTACGCCGGACCTCGCCGCTCTGCGGGCCCTGTGCGACGAGTACGGTGCGACGCTCCTCGTGGACGTGTCCCAGGATCTGGGATGCCTCGGCGAGGACGGCCGCGGCCATCTCGGCCTTCAGGACATGCTGGGCAGGGCCGATCTCGTCATCGGCACCTTCTCGAAGAGCTTTGCCTCCAACGGCGGATTCGTCGCCGCCCGCACCCGCGCCGTGACGGCGTGCCTGCGCGTCGGCGAGGCTGCCCAGGCGCTCTCGCCGATCCAGCTCGCGGTCATCCTCAAGGCCTTCGCCGTCATCGCCGCGGCCGACGGCTGTCAGCGCCGTGCCCGACTGATGCGCAACGTCCTCAACCTGCGCACGGCCCTGCGGGAGCGTGGGCTGAGCGTCTGCGGCGAGCCCTGCACCTCCGTCTGCGTCGAGATCGGTTTCGGCGAGCGGGCGCGCCGCTTCGCCGGTCACCTGTCCGACCTCGGCCTGCTGGTCGACCTCGGAACGCTGGAGGAAACCGGCCGTCTGCGGCTCCATGTGACGGCTGGGCAATCGGATTCGGAGATCGTGCGGGCCGCTTCCTGCGTCGCGGCCGCGCTCGACCGGGCGCGGGCCGAAGTGTCTTCTCCGTCGCGCCGCCCGCGCCTGCGCGCCGCCGCTTAGGCGCCGATCCGCTCGACCGCATCCGGGCAGCGACCTGGGGAAGAGGGCGCTTCCGGGCCAGGAACTCGGGTTTACGAGCCTCGGAGCGGCTTGCCATCAACGAAGGCCGTCTTTCCGGGGCGGCGCAGGCGAACCCGGAAGCCACGACGGGCCTCGACGGCAAACGTGCCTTCCGCATCAAGGGCGGATCTCGGTTTCCGCTGCGCGGCCCGGGAATGACCTGCATTATCCGACGTTCAGAGCACTGCCAGCGCCCGGAGCGCCCTCTCAGAGAATCATGCCGCGGGCGTCCGCCTCCCTTTCGACCGCATCCAGCAGGGCGCGGGACGCGATCAGTCGGCGGTCGATCATCGGATCGGTGAGCCGGTCGATCCAGAGAGGCCAAGTCTCGCGGGCGTCCTGGGTGCGGCCTTCGAGATCTCTTCGGACGGCGCGCAGATAGGGAATGCCCCGGGGACCGAGCCGGTCGAGGGTGAGGCAAAGGTCGCGTCGGAACTCCTGCGAGATCCGGGCGAGTCCGGCATGGGCGGATTCGTAGGCGCCGATCAGGGCGTGGGCATGCCCGACCGCCTCCTGGGGAAACGTCGTACGGAACATGGCAGGTGTCTCGCGAGGGACTACCCGATCAATGCACGGAATCGCTCCGGGTTCTGCCGGCGGCATCGGTAATTCAAGGCCCAGCTTGGCTTTTTTCCAGCCTGATCTTGTGCATCGCATTGTTGACACTCGCCGCACGTGATGCGACTGCGCCGCACCTTAAACAGGGTCTCCCGGCGATCCCCATCAGCGGCAGTCCGTCTCTTGGCTGCACGCGTGCGGCGTGACGGCGGGCCGACCCCGATCGCGCCGGGGCACCCGTCCTGGTGCTCAAGGCGACGGGACGTCATGACGCGAGCCTTCATCTTTCCGGGACAGGGCAGCCAAGCGGTCGGCATGGGCAAGGCGCTGAGCGACGCGTCACCGGCCGCCCGGCAGGTCTTCGAGGAGGTCGATGCGGCACTCGGCCAGAACCTGTCGCGGCTGATGTTCGAGGGCCCTTCGGAGGAACTGACGCTGACCGCCAACGCGCAGCCGGCGCTGATGGCGGCGAGCCTCGCGGTGCTGCGCACCCTGGAGGCCGAGCGCGGCCTCGATCTGGCGCGCGACGCGGCTTTCGTGGCCGGCCACTCGCTCGGCGAGTACTCGGCGCTCGCTGCCGCCGGCACCTTCACGATCTCCGACGCCGCCCGCCTGCTGCGCATCCGCGG
>JAGTAM010000631.1 GCA_023422485.1 Pseudomonadota bacterium
GGCGGGAAGCGTCGCGCCGGGCGCGCCCGCGGCCGGTCCGGCGGCCTGCGGGTCGGTCTGGTGGCCGACGACGCGCACGGGCGCGCCCTCGCGCAGCCGGTCCGTGCCGTCGGTAACGACGCGATCACCCGGCGCAAGCCCGGACAGCACCACCGTGTTCACGCCATCGGTCTCGCCGGTCTTGATCGGGCGCACCGTGACCTTCTCGTCGCCGTCCATCAGGTAGACGTAGGTGCCCGGCGTGCCGCGCAGGATCGCGGCGTTGGGCACCAGGGCTGCGTTTCGGATCGTCTCGACGGTGAGGCGCGCATTGACGAACTGATTCGGGAACAAGGCCTCGTCCTCGTTCTCGAACATCGCCCGCAGTTTCACCGTGCCGGTCGTGGTGTCGATCTGGTTGTCCACGGTGTCGAGTCGGCCGGTGGCGATCTCGTGCTGGTCGCTGCGGTCGTAGGCGCGCACGGTGAGCTTGGCCCCCTCGCGCACCCGGCGCATCACCCGCGCCACATCGTCCTCCGGCAGCGTGAACACCACCGAGATCGGGCGCAGCTGCGTGACCACGACGATGTTGGTCGAGCCGGCGGTGATGTAGTTGCCGAGATCGACTTGCCGCAGGCCCACCCGTCCCTCGACCGGCGAGACGATCCGGGCATAGGTGAGGTTCAGCTTCTGCTGATCGACCAACGCCTGGTCGGCCGCGACCGTCCCCTCGTTCTGCTTCACCAGGGCGGCCTGGGTGTCGACATTCTGCTTCGAGATCGAATCCTGGCGGTTCAGGGTCTGGTAGCGCTGGAGATCGAGCTTCGAGTTCTGCAGGAGCGCCTGATCGCGGGCGAGTTGCCCCTGATATTGCGCGAGCAGTGCCTCGTAGGGCCGCGGGTCGATCTGGGCGAGGAAGTCGCCCTCCTTCACCATCTGGCCCTCGCGAAAGCCGATCTTGGTGAGGTAGCCGCTGATCTGCGAGCGGACCGAGACGGTGGCGAGGGGCGTCACGGTGCCGAGACCTTGGAGCACCACCGGCATGTCGCCGCTCACGATCGGCGCGACGCCGACCGCCTGCTTCATCTCGCCCGGCCGCCCGCCGCGGCCATGGCCGCCAGGTCCCGGCGCCTGCGCCGTATCACCGGCCGGCTTCTGGCGGGCGTCATAGGTGCGGTGGGCCACCGCGCCAATGCCGCCGAGGATCAGCAGCGCGAGCATCGAGCGGCCGAACTTCGTGCGTCGGCGGACCGGCGTGGTCGGCACCGGATCCGCGGTCCGGAACTCCCGCGCGGTCTCCCTGCGTATCGGCGAACTCTCGTTCATCCCTCACATACTCGTCATGTCGTTCACGGCCGTCGAATGCGAGCCGGTTCGCCAGATCTTTGATGTGGCGCCGTCTTTCGGGACGATGCCTCGATTGCGTCAGTCGGCCGAAAGTCCGGTCCTGTCGATACCGCGCACCCGAAATGGGCCCGCCTCGGTACGGCTGGCGAGGCTGGCCTGGCAATGCGGTGTTCCTACGGCGCCGACGTTTCCGGCATGTTGCTGTGCCCCGGAGCGCCCTGCGACTGATAGAGGCGCATCACGTCGCGAAACGACGCATCGACCGGTGTCACCGGCACGACGAGGCGCAGACAAAGCCCGAGCCCCGCAGAAGCGACGGCCAGCAGCAGACAGGTCCGAAGGTGCATGATCCGCCGATGCGAGTGGGCCGCCGCGAAGGGAAGCCCGACCGGACATGAAAAAAGCCGCCGTGTCGAGCGGCGGCTTTTTTCAGAAGGACGCCCGGACCGGCCGGCTACACTGACGAGACGAGGGGGCGAAGTCCCTTCAGCGCGGCGGCCGGTCCGACCGTGGGGTGAACATGCGCTTACGACTGATGATCGTCAACATTCGTCACCCCTCGATGACGCCGCAAAAAACGGCTTCGGCGGATCATCCGCAGACTCGTGTGCGTCAACGCACGCCGCATCGACTGGGCCGGGAGGTTCTCGCAAAGGTCCTGCAAGACCCCTCTTGTTTTCGCGAAGGATGAGATCCAGCGCGCCGAAGCTTTCCCTCTTCCCCCTTCTTTCATGAAGGCGCTTGGAGCGGCCGGACCGCTCTGCGAAGACATCGACCATGACGCCCGCCGCGAATCGCATTCCCGCCCTCACCGGCCATCCCGTCTTCGCCGACCTGCCGGAAACGGTGTTCGAATCGATGTCGCGGCTGGCGCGGCAGCACGGTGCAATCAATCTCGGCCAGGGTTTTCCGGATGGGCAGGGGCCTGACGACGTGCGCGCCGCCGCCGCGCGGGCCCTGGAGAGCGTCAGCAACCAGTATCCACCGATGATGGGGCTGCCCTCGCTGCGTACGGCCATCGCGGCGCATTACCGCCACCATCAGGGGCTCGACCTCGATCCCGAGCGCGAAGTGATGGTGACCTCGGGCGCCACCGAGGCACTGGCCGGCGCGCTGATGGCGCTGATTCGGCCCGGCGACGAGGTCGTGCTGTTCGAGCCGATGTACGACGCCTACCTGCCGCTGGTGCGGCGCGCGGGCGGCGTGCCGCGCTTCGTCACGCTCAAGCCCCCGCATTTCCGGATCGAGGAGGCGGCGCTGGCGGACGCCTTTTCCGAGCGCACCCGGGTCGTCCTCCTCAACAACCCGCTCAATCCGAGCGCCACGGTCTTCGGGCAGGACGACCTCGACCTCCTCGCCGCGTTCTGCCAGCGTTTCGAGACGGTGGCGGTCTGCGACGAGGTGTGGGAGCACGTGATCTTCGATGGCCGGCGCCATCGCCCCCTGATCGCTTTGCCCGGCATGCACGAGCGCACGGTGAAGATCGGCTCGGCGGGCAAGATCTTCAGCCTTACCGGCTGGAAGGTCGGGTTCGTGATGGCGGCCGAGCCGCTGATGCGCGTCCTGTCGCGGGCGCACCAGTTCCTCACCTTCACCACGCCGCCTAACCTGCAGGAAGCCGTGGCCTACGGGCTCGCCAAGGACGATCGCTACTTCGAGGACATGCGCACCGGCCTCGCCCGCTCCCGCGACCGGCTGGCGGCGGGGCTGGCCGAAATCGGCTTCACGGTGCTGCCAAGCGCAGGCACCTACTTCCTCACCGTCGATATCGCGGGGCTCGCCGCCGACGACGTCGCCTTCTGCCGAAGGATCGTGAGCGAGCACGGCGTGGCCGCCATCCCCGTCAGCGCCTTCTATGAAGGGGCAAGCGTGACGAACCTCGCCCGCTTCTGCTTCGCCAAGACGGATGCGACCCTCGACACGGCGGTCGAGCGGCTGGCGGGTCTATTTCGCGCGAGGTGAGCGGAGACGAGGGTCCGCTTCCTTGTGCAACGGTCGGGGCGGGGCCACATCCTCCGCCATGACCACCTCCGCCCACACCCCCAGCATGGCCTTTCGCGTGCCTCCCGGTGCGGCGCAGCTGCGCCGCTTCACCGACACCAGCACGGAGGCGAGCCTCCAACGGCTGGAGCAGCTCGCCCACCTGATGGACTCGGCCTTCCTCCTGCCGGGCATCAACCGCCGCGTCGGCCTCGACGCGGTGATCGGTCTCGTCCCCGTCCTCGGCGACATCGCGGGCATGGCGATCGCCTCGTACATCGTCTACGAGGCGAAACGGCTCGGCGCGCCGCGCTGGCTGGTCTGGCGCATGATGGCCAACGTCGCCCTCGACGGCGCGGTGGGCGCGGTGCCGCTGGCCGGTGACCTGCTCGATGCGGCCTTCAAGGCGAACCGCCGCAACGTGCGCCTGTTGCGCCGCCATCTCGAGCGCAAGGGCGACTTGCGACCGAGCGAGATCGAGGGCACCGCAATCCGGCTCGACTGAGCCGGCATCGGCCGCCCGAGCGTGAGGGTGGAGCCGATGAACGAGCAGCTGCGACCCGAACCCGACGCGGTGCCCGTCACCGCGCCGGGCAACGCGCCGCAGATGCAGGCCCTGCCGACCGCCACCCGCCGCGGTCTGTCGCCGCTCAACCGGCGGCGGCTCGCCAACTTCCGGGCCAACCGGCGCGGATATTGGTCGGCGGTGATCTTCACCGTCCTGTTCGTGCTGAGCCTGTTCGCCGAACTCATCGCCAACGATCGCCCGATCGTGGTGCAATACAAGGGCGAGTGGCTGTTCCCCGTCCTCGTCGATTACCCGGACGAGAAGTTCGGCGGCTTCCTGGCGCAGACCGACTACCGCGCGCCCGAGACACGCAAGGAAATCGAGGAGAACGGCTGGGCGCTCTGGCCGCCGATCCCCTACGCCGACAACACCTTCATGCGGGATTTGCCGACGCCGGCTCCCTCGCCGCCGACCTGGATGCTGAGCGACGAACAATGCCGTCCGGTCGCCGAGCGGGCGGGTGTGAAGGCCGAGGGTCGCGAACTCGGCTGCCGCGACATCGAGTGGCACTGGCTCGGCACCGACAACGCCACGCGGGACGTGCTGGCGCGGGTGATCTATGGCTTCCGCATCTCGATCCTGTTCGGCCTCGTGCTCGCCGGCATCTCGTCGGTGATCGGCGTGATCGCCGGGGCGGTGCAGGGCTATTTCGGAGGCTGGACCGACCTGATCTTCCAGCGGATCATCGAGATCTGGGGCGCGATCCCGACGCTCTACCTCATCATCATCATGTCGGCCTTCCTCGTGCCGAGCTTCTTCACCCTGCTCGGCATCCTGACGCTGTTCTCGTGGACGGCGCTCGTCGGCGTAGTGCGCGCGGAATTTCTGCGCGCACGCAACTTCGAATACGTTCGGGCCGCGCGGGCGCTCGGCCTGTCGAACGTGCGCATCATGACCCGCCACCTCCTGCCCAACGCCATGGTGGCAACGCTGACCTTCCTGCCGTTCATCCTGAACGGCTCGGTGACGACCCTGACCTCGCTCGATTATCTCGGCTTCGGCCTGCCGCCGGGGTCACCCTCACTCGGTGAACTGCTGGCGCAGGGGAAGGACAACATCAACGCGCCCTGGCTCGGGCTCACCGGCTTCTTCGTGGTGGCGACGATGCTGAGCCTGCTCGTCTTCGCGGGCGAGGCCGTGCGCGACGCGCTCGATCCCAGGAAGACCTTCGGCTGAAACGGGCTCAGCGCCGCGCCTCGTCGCTGCCCGGCGGGCCGCGCCAGCCGGTCTCGACGGTGAAGCCGGCGCTGCGGGTCGCGACCGCATCGCCGCCGACATGGGCGAGGTAGGCGCCGGCCTCCACCACCAGCGTGCCGTCCGGCTCGTGATAGCCGAGGTCGCGAGCGGGCACGCGGAAGCTCGCGGTGCCGGTCTCGCCGGAGGCGAGGTCGAGGAGAGCGACGCCTTTCAGCAGGCGCTTGGGCCGGCTGCGGCCCGCCACCGGCTGACTGAGATAGAGCTGTGCCACCGCCCGGCCGGCCCGCGTGCCGAAATTGGTGACGGCTGCCCGTACCTCCAGCACCGCGTCGTAGCGATCCCCGACCCCGACATGCGGAGTCACGATCTCCGGCTCGCCGTAGGCGAAGCGGGTGTAGGAGAGGCCGTAGCCGAACGGGAACAGCGGCAGCGGCGATTCGTCGACATAGCCCATGGTCCAGCGCGAGCCCGGGATATGCGGCCGTCCGCCGGGCAGGACGTCGTAGGTCAGCGGCAATTGCCCGACCCTGCGCGGCCAGGAGACCGGAAGCCGGCCCGAGGGGTTGGCGTCGCCGAACAAGGTCTCGGCCACCGCCGGTCCGCCCTCCGTGCCCGGAAGCCACGCCATCAGCACCGCCTGCGCCTGCTCCAGCGCGTTTCCGAGTTCGGTCGGGCGCCCGCCGACGACGACGAGCGCGACCGGCTTGCCGACTCCGGCCACCGCCGCGAGCAACTCGTGCTGCAGGCCCGGCCAAGACAGCGTCGCGCTCGATGAGCCCTCCCCCGAACGGTCCCGCGGCTCGCCCATCACCGCCACGACGAGATCGGCGCCCGCCGCCGCCGCGACCGCTTCGGAAAACCCGGCACGGCTTTCGCACACCCGCCCGCAGCCCGGCGCGAAGTCGACCGCGATGCCGGAGGCGGCGGCGCGCTCGCGCAATCCCGCCAGGATCGTCACCGCGTCCCATTCCTGCCCGGCGCCCTCGTGCGGTCCGACCTGATCCCAGGCGGAATCGGCGAAGGGGCCGATGACGGCGATGCGGCGCATCCTGGCCGGGTCGACCGGCAGCAGGTCCTCGCGGTTCTGGAGCAGGACGAGGCTGGCCCGCGCCGCCTCGCGGGCGAGGTTCCGGGTCTCGGGACGCAGGAGTTTCTCCTCTGCGCCAGCCGCCTCGATCACGGGGCGGTCGAACAGGCCGAGTCCGAACTTCAGCCGCAGCACCCGGCGCACCGCTTCATCGACCGCGCTCTCAGGAATGCGCCCAGCGCGGACCTCCTCGGGGAGGTGGCGCAGGAAGAGCCCGCTCGTCATGTCCATGTCGACGCCGGCCAGCAGCGCCTTGCGCGCCGCCTCCGCCCCGTCTCGGGCGACGCCGTGCTTCGTCAGGCTCGCGACCGCCTGCCAGTCGGCCACGACGAGGCCGGTAAATCCCATCTGCCGCCGCAGCAGACCGGTCATCAGCGCCGGATCGGCGGTGGTGGGCAGGCCGTTGAGTGCGGTCAGCGCCGTCATCACCGCGTCGGCTCCGGCGCGGATTCCGTCGCGGAACGGCGGCAGGTGAAGGTCGTGCAGTTCGGTAGGTGCCACGAAGGTGGCGTCGTAGTCGCGCCCGCCGAGCACCGCACTGTAGCCCGCGAAGTGCTTCAACGTGCTCGCGAGCCCGCCATCGCGAAAGCCCTCGACCTGTGCCGCGGTGAGTCGCCCCGTGAGCCACGGATCCTCGCCCAGACCCTCGACCACCCGGCCCCAGCGCAGGTCGCGGGTGACGTCCGCCATCGGCGAAAACGTCCAGTTGAGGCCGACGGCCGCGGATTCGCGCCCCTGCGCGGCGGCGGCGCGGCGGACGAGCCCAGCATCGAAACTCGCGGCCATGGCGAGCGGAAGCGGGAAGATGGTGCGGTAGCCGTGGACGATGTCGAGGCCGACGAGCAGCGGAATGCCGAGCCGCGACGACCGGGCGAGCCGGTCGGCCTGCGCCACGAGACCGGCATTGTTGAAGTTGATGACCGCCCCGACCTCGCCACGGCGCAAGCCGTCGAGGTCGAGGACCGGTTCGTGGGAGATCAGGGTGAGCTGGCCGGCCTTCTCCTCCAGCGTCATCCGGGAAAGGAGCGCCTCGATTCGGTGCTCGACCGGCTCGGCCGCGATGGCCGGAGCGATGAGGAGAACGGCCCCGGCGATGCCGCGGACGATTCCCCGAGCCAGCCGCCGCATCGTCACCGTCCCCCAGGGGCGGTTTCGACCGCCCTTTCACGGCGTGAGAGGATGCCTCAGGACGAGGTGCGCCGTCGATGCGGCATCGGCCGGCATCACCGGGAAACGGGCCGATCGGTGTGGACGACGATCAGGGCGAGCGCACCCGGCTCCGACCGCCGGCGCGGCTCGTCCCAGGGACGTCCGCGGCGACGGGAAGCGGATCCTCCTCCGAGGTGACGACACGGTCGCGCCCGGTCCGCTTGGCGCGATACAGAGCGTCGTCGGCCCGGCGCAGCAGGTAGTCGAGGCTGCCGCCGATCTGGCTCTCGGCGGCCACGCCGACGCTCACGCTCATGCTCAGCTCGGGATAGTCCGGATGCGTGAAGCGGGCGACTCCGGTCCGAATCCGCTCGGCGACGCGCGCCGCCGCCCGCTCGTCGAGCCGCGGAAGCAGGCAGGCGAATTCCTCGCCGCCCATCCGCCCGAACACCGCCTCGGGCGGCAGCAGAGGCGCCGCGATGTGGCAGAAGGCGGCCAGGGCCGCATCGCCGACGCTGTGGCCGTGGCGGTCGTTGATCAGCTTGAAGTGATCGAGGTCGAAAAGAAGCAGAGCGGCGGGCGCGACCGCGAGGTGCCGCTCGGCTCCGGCGACCATGGCGCGGCGGTTGGCGATTCCGGTCAGCGAATCGGTTTCGGCGGCCAGCCGCTGCTCGCGCTCGGCCCGCTCCTTGGTCAGTGCCATGAACACGAAGGCGATGGCGACCGAGAACAGCGTGCCGGCGAAGGCGAGGATGGCGAACCACGGCGAGGCCATCGCGAGGGAGACCGGCAACGGCGTCGCGACCGCCATCGGTATGCGGATCCAGTAGAGCGCGGCGTAGGTCGCGAGCAGGATCAGGGCGGGGTAGCGCGACACCAGCGGCTCGCCGCGGCCCCGCCAGATCATGAGTGCGCCGGAGCCGCAATAGAGGCCGGCGATCGTCGAGGCGAGGATGACGCGGGCGGCGAGCGACTCGAAGAAGGCAGGAACGGCACAGGCTCCGAGCCAGATCACTGCTCCGGCCAGAGCCCAGTCGAGCCGCAGGCGGCGGCCCTCGAAGGCACGCACGCCACACCAGATCAATCCGTAAGCGCCGATCATCAGCGCGTTGGCGAGGGTGATCGACAGGCTATCCGGGATCTGGCCCCGCAGGGCCAGCATCAGCGAGGCGATGCCGCCGATGATGTGCGCGATGCCCCAGACCGCCAGAGAGCGCTCGCGGCGGGTCTGGCTCCACGACAGCAGGAACAGCACCCCCACCGTGACGGTGACGGCGGTCGTCATCATGAAGAGCGTCGGCAGATCGAGGCGCATCTTGTCTTGGCACCGGCCCCGTCGAGCCGCTGCGCCGCCCCCTCAGCATCGTGGTCCGCTCAAAGGGCCAGACCACGACCGCGGTGTCAACGGCAATACATGGCCTCGTTTCCGAATTTTCCAGCAATGCATCGCCGCAACTGCTAAAAATTAGGCAATACGGTACATTTCGGCACAGTTCTTAAGAGGAAACGATGTTCACTTCGACGTAATCGCCCGCATCGTTGAGCGGATGGAGGTCGCGGACCATGCCCTTCAACCGTTCGTCGAGGACGTGAGTGTAGATCTGGGTCGTCGAGATGTCGGCATGCCCGAGTAGTTCTTGGACGATGCGAAGATCGGCGCCATTCTGGAGCAGATGGCTTGCGAAGGCATGGCGCAGCACGTGCGGGCTTACCCGGTCCGCACGCAGGCCGGCCGCGGCGGCGGCGGTCTTGAGGTCGCGGGCGAAGGCCTGCCGGGTCAGGTGGCCGCTCTCGCTCTCGGCCGGGAACAGCCAGGGACCGTCCGCGGACCCATGCGCGACCCCATGCGCGATATGGGCGCGCATCGCATCCCGAGCGAGGTCGGTCAGCGGCACGAGGCGCTCGCGCCCGCCTTTGCCCTTCACCACGAAATAGCGCTCGCGGGTGGCGGCGGCCGAGCGTGGCAGCGCCACCAGCTCCGAGACGCGCAGGCCCGTGGCGTAGAGCAGTTCGAGCAGGCAGAGCATCCGCGCGGCCGCTCGGGCCTCTGCCCGATTGTCGCCCGCCGCATCGACCCGCGCGCGCGCCGCGGCGAGCAGGCGGTCGACCTCCGCCACCGAGAGGATCTTCGGCAGGCCCTTGGCACGGCGCGGGGCGGCGACCGGTGCGGTCGGATCCGTCTCCGTGTAGCCCTCGGCGTAGAGGAAGCGGTGGAAGCCGCGGATGCAGGAGAGGCGCCGGGCGGCGGAGGACGCCTTCAGCCCGCGGGGCTCAAGTGAGGCGATGTAGGCGCGGACCTGTTCAGCCTGCGCTTCCTCGGGGTCGATCCCGCCCTCCGCGAGATATCCGAGATAATCGTCGAGGTCGCGCCGGTAGGCGGCCAGGGTGTTGGCCGCCGCGCCACGCTCGGCGGCAAGCATATCGAGAAAGAGTTGGCCTGGATCCTCCGCCCCGTCCGGGGACGCGGAACCGTCCCCGCTCATCGACCGCCCGGCTGGAGCTTCGCGGGAGGGATCGTGACGCTCATCTCCCGCGGCGTCGGCTGGACGAAGGTTGCCAGCGCGAACATGCCGGCGAAGACGAGGCCCGCGAGGATCGCGATCGTGGCGAGGAAACGAAACAGGGTGGGCAAGGGAACCGGCCTTTCGCCGAGGATACGCGGACGAGCGGGTCGTGTTGCGATGCGCAAACCGTGGGCTTCGATCACACGGCACCGGCGCAAAGGCAAGGTCTCGCCGAACACACCCGGACCGGTCAAGGAAACCGGCGCGAGACCGCCCCCTGCCCCTCCCCGGCCTTCAGAACCGATTCTTCCAAGCACGCAGCGCGACGAACACCGCGGACGGATCGGAGCCCGGCTCCAGCCCGGCCGCGCGGGCAAGGGCTGGCTCGCCTGCGCGCAGGAACGGGTTGGTCGCCTTCTCTTCGCCGATGGTGGAGGGGATCAGGAAACCACCGGTCTCGGCGAGCCGCTGGGCTTGCGCCACTCGCTCCTTCAGGTCGGCGTTGTCCGGATCGGCAGCGAGCGCGAAGCGGCCGTTCGAGAGCACGTAATCGTGGCCGCTATAGACCGCCGTCGCGTCGGGTAGGTCGAGGAAGCGAGTCAGCGACTGCCAGAGGACCGCCGGCTCGGCCTCCATCACGCGGCCGCAGCCGAGGCTGAACAGGGTGTCGCCCGCGAAGACCACGCCGGCATCCGAGAAATGGTAGGTGACGTGGTCGGCGCAGTGCCCCGGCGTCTCCCAGACCGCGGCCGAGAGTTCGCCGACCGTCACCGTGTCACCCTCCCGAACGTAGCGGGCCGCATCCGGCACCGCCGCGCGTGCCTTCTCCGGTGCCGTCACCCGAGCGCCGGTGCGCTCCACCACCTCCGGAATTCCCTCGATGTGGTCGCCGTGGCGGTGGGTGACGAGGATATCGGTGAGCGACCACCCCTCCGCATCGAGGACGGCGAGGACGGGCGCGGCCTCCGGCACGTCGATGGCGGCACAGGCACCGCTGGCGGGATCGCGGATCAGCACGCCGATGTTGTCGCTTCGGCACAGGAAGGTGCGGATTTGAGGTGCCGCTCTCGTCATCGAAGACCCTTTCGCCAGTATCGATTTTCCGCTCGGATCCGTTGGCACGGGCCCGGCGCATGACTGACCGGTCGGGAACCGTCGCGTGGAAGCGTCGGTTCCGGTACCGGCGGTGCGGCCACGCTCGCCCGCCTTCTGCTGGCAGACGCGTCGGTTCCGCTTGCCGGAGCCGCTCGCGATCCCCATTGATGCGGCATCAGCCCTACGGCATCCGTCTCGTGGAGGACAACCGGCCGTGCCGGCACCCCATCCGATGCGCCTCGACGTCACGGACCTGCGCGCCTTCTACGCCTCTCCCCTCGGTGTCGTCACGCACCGCGTCGTCGGCAGGGCCATTCACGGCTTCCTCGGCTCGGTCTCGGGGCTGCGCGTGCTCGGGCTCGGCTATGTCACGCCCTATCTCGGCCCGGTCCACGTCATCGCCGAGCGCACGCTGGCCTTCATGCCGGCGACGCAGGGCGTGGTGAACTGGCCCTCCAGCGGGCGCTCGGTGACGGCGCTCGCCGACCTCACCATGCTGCCCCTGCCGGAGGCCGCGGTCGACCGCGTCATCCTCGTCCACGGCCTTGAAGCCGTCGAGAGTCCGAGCGAGCTCCTGGCCGATGTCTGGCGGGTCCTGACGCCGGGCGGTCGCCTGATCCTGGTGGTGCCCAACCGCACCGGCGTGTGGGCACGGCGCGACGCGACGCCCTTCGGCCACGGCCAGCCCTATAGCCGTTCGCAGCTCTCGCGGCTGATGCGCGAGACGTTGTTCTCGCCGGAAGGCTGGGCCGAGACTCTGTACATGCCGCCGATCCGCAGCCGCTTCTGGTTGCGCACCGCCGCCGCCTGGGAGCGGTTCGGCACCGGTCTCGCCATGCCCTTCGCCGGGCTCCACGTGGTCGATGCGACCAAGCAGCTTTACCGGCCGGTCGCGGTGCGGCAAGTGCGCCGCCTGGAGAGTCGGGTGCGGGCGCGCGTGCTGGTGCCGGCCGGGCAGCCGGGCTAGAGCCCTCTCCTTTCGCAGACCGCCGAGCCCGCATGTTGGCATCCATCGGATTCGAGACCGTGCTGACGAGCTTCCTGCTCGCGCTGTCCGGACTGTTCTCCATCGTGAACCCGGTCGGCTCGGCGCTGATGTTCGCGCAGATCACCGCCGACCGCTCGCAGGCGGA
>JAGTAM010000667.1 GCA_023422485.1 Pseudomonadota bacterium
CCGCGCGTTCTCGTGCTCAAGATCCTTCATCTTCCTGGCTTGATCGACCTGCAGGCCGCCGTACTCCTTGCGCCAGCGGTCAGAGCTCTGCTCGGAGATCTCCGCCTCCTGAGCTGAGCCAGCGCCAAATCCTTGCCCTGCGCCGTCTGCACCTCGATCTGGCGCAGCTTCAGCACGACCTGCTCTGCGCTCGTCTTCTGACCTCGCCGCATGTTCGACTCCTTCGGTCCTGGCTGATCCTCTCAATCAGCCCGGTCCAATGCCAGCCGGTCAGGTCACGCTCTGGATAAGTTAGGGCACGGCGCGGAATCTTCTCTCGGAGCGACCAGGCAAGGCACGCCGCGTCGCCGCTCTACTTCAAAACGCCCGCCATGCAGGTCTCGGGGTTCAGCGGGAAGGCAAAGGCTGCCGCCTCGTTGAGTGCTTCCGGCAGCAGGTTCATGTGAGTCCGGCCGGGGATCAGCCGGAAGGAGCTTGTGACGCCGGGATGCCGGCCGAGGCGCTCCGCCATGGCGCGCGCCCGCTCAACCGTGCCGGCCTCCCGCAAGCGGGCGAGGCGCTGCTCCCGGTCAGGCAGCGCCTGCTGGTAGGGTGCCAACTCCGCTTCGTAAGCGCCGGCGAGCAACAGCACGCGCGCACAAGTGGGCGGCCTCGTCTCGAAGGCGTCGATGCTGGGCAGCAGCGATCCGTCCTCCCAGAAGATGCTGGGGCTGGCGGCAATCCAGTGTGAGAACGCCTCGGGGGCGCGGGCGAGCGCGTAGAGAACGAACAGGCCGCCAAAGGAATGCCCGAACAGGGCCTGCCTCGACCGATTGATTGGGCAGCGTCGGGCGATCTCGTCTCTGAGCTCCCGCGTCACGAAATCGAGGAAGGCGGCAGCTCCGCCGGTGCGCAGCTCTGGGCCGCCCGGCCTGTAGGGCGGGTAGGTCCGGCCTGGCGGCGGGGTGTAGTCCCACGAGCGGGCCACACCGTCGTAAGCTTCTTCCGTTGTGGATCCGATCGCGACGATGGCAAAGCGGGAGCCGACACCGCTGCCAGCCGGATAGGCTGCCTGCACCCGCTCGATGTCGATGGCCGTACCAGCCAACGCGTTGCCGTCGAGTAGAGTGAGGCTAGGCCAACCGCCTGCTGGAGGCTCGCCGGGCGGAACGTAGAGCGTGATGCGCCGGGGCGTGCGGCTCTCGCGGCCGAGATCGAACCGGATCGTGCCGGGAAGCGTTGCGGGCGCATCGGCTGCCGCCAGGTCGCTCGGAAGCCCAAACCCGGCGCAGAGCCCGATCGGGAGTCCGAGCACGGAACGTCGCGAGAGGATCGTCATTGGGCGCCTCCAGTGATGGTTCGAGCCGGGTGCAAGCGAAACATGAAGAGAAGCCGCCGTGCCGGCTCGATGCATTTCAGCATAAATCGCGAATACCGCCGGCGCACCCTAAGTATAAATACCCATTCTGGAAAAACAAAACAACTATGTCGACATGAACATAGGCATATCCCCATCTGTTTCAATTTATATTGGTTCAAAACTAGCTACTTTTTGTTGCGATGTCGCTTGTCTTTCCAAGCAATAGCCTGCAAAGCGCTTCATAGCCAAGCTTGCAACCCCCCGACCGCCCATGATTTCGCTTCGAATCAGCCTCACCGGCCTGCTGCTCACCTCCACGGCGCTCTCGTTGGCGTTATCCCTCGCCTCCCCCGCTTTGGCGCAGCAGGCCAGCGTTGAGCTGAGCGAGCTGTCGGTCGAGGGCAGCCGGAGCGGGGCCGGTCTCGCCGGCGCGGCCAGCAATGTCGCGCTCTCCCAGGACAGCGCTGCCACGAGCGGCGGCGGCGGGGGACCGAGCGGGGTGACGGGCTACACGGCCCGCATCAGCCCGGCCGCCACCAAGACCAACACGCCGCTGCTCGAGACACCGCAATCGGTGACGGTGCTGACGCGTGAGCAGCTCAACGACCGCAACGTCCAGACCCTCAACGAGGCGATCGGCTACGTGGCCGGCGTCTCCTCGAACGTCTTCGGATTCGATCCGCGCTTCGATTCCTTCTACGTGCGCGGCTTCAGCTTGACCTATGACGGCATCTTCCGGGATGGCCTGCGCCAGATCGCGTCGGGCCTGACGGTGCCGCGCATCGAGCCCTACGGCATCGAGGCGGCCACGATCCTGCGCGGGCCGGCCTCCGGACTCTACGGTCTCGGCTCACCCGGCGGCATCCTCGACGTCACCACGAAACGGCCGGTATTCACGCGGTTCGGCGAGGTGCAGCTGCAGGTCGGCAACTTCGACCGCTACCAGGGCAACTTCGATATCGGCGGGCCGGTCGAGGGCACGGACGGCACGCTCGCCTACCGCATCACCGGCATCAAGCGGCAATCCGATACCTTCCTACCTGGGGGCGCCGACGACCGTAGCTACATCGCGCCGGCCTTTACATGGAAGCCGTCCGCCGACACGACCTTCACCTTCCTGAGCGAGTACCAGGAGAACAAGCTTCCCGGCAGCACCACGTTCTTCAACCAGAACTTCCGGCCGACCAGGCTCTATTCGAGCGATCCCGCTTTCAACGACTTCAAGCAGCAGCAGGGCCGGATCGGCTACGCGTTCGAGCACCGTTTCGGGGGGGATCTGTTCTTCCGCCAGAACTTCCGCTTCTACGATGTCAACACCGATTACCGCTACACCTCGATCACCGGCATCAATCCAGACGGCGTGACCGCAAGCCGCTCGACCGGCTTCTCCCGCCAGCATCTCACCCAGTTCACCCTCGACAACCAGATCGAGGGGCATGTCACCACGGGGCCGGTCCTGCACACGCTGCTGGCGGGGCTCGATTACGCGCATTACGACTTCAACTACCGCTTCGGCTTCGGCACCGCGCCCGATCTCAACCTCGTCACCCGCAATTACGGCCTCCAGCCGATCTTCGCCGCCCCGCTCGGGCCGCGCACCGCCCAGAGCCAGGATCAGGTCGGGCTCTACCTGCAGGAGCAGGCCAAGTTCGACCGCTTCGTGCTCACCCTGACCGGCCGCTATGACTGGGTGTTCCAGAACACGGTCGGCACCACCGGCGCCGCGACGCAGCAGAACGATCAAGCCTTCACTGGGCGCGTCGGCCTCAACTACCTCCTGGCGCCGGGCCTCGTGCCCTATGCCAGCTACGCCACCACCTTCGCGCCGCAGCCGGGCACCGATGCCTCGGGTCGCGCCTTCCGTCCAGCGACGGGCGATCAGATCGAGGCGGGCGTCAAGTACCTGATTCCAGGCACGAACATCCAGGCAAGCTTCGCCGGTTTCGACATCGTGCAGAGCAGCGTGCTGCGCACGGATCCGAACAACATTGCTTTCCAGATCGCAACCGGCTCGGTCCAATCGCGCGGCTTTGAAATGGAGGCAATCGCCAATTTTGCCCCGGGTACCAACCTGACCCTGGCCTATACGCATCTCGATCTACGCTATCTCAGTCAGACCTCGTTCGCTGGGCAGGTGTTGGACGGCAACTACCTTTCGGGGATTCCGGGGGATACCTTCACCGGCTTCTTGACCTACCTGTTTCCGCCGAGCTCGGCCCTGAGCGGGCTGACGCTTGGCGGCGGCATCCGCTTCAGCACCAACAGCTATGCAAACGACGAGAATACGATCCGCAACCCGACCGTGACCCTGTTCGACGCGCTGCTTGCCTACGACTTCGCGGCAATCGACCCGAAGTACAAAGGTTTTCGTGCGCAGGTGAACGCCAACAACATCTTCGACCGCGACTATTTCACCTGTCAGGCAGGCTTCTGCTATCGCGGCGCCCCCGCGACGGTAATCGGCAGCTTGATATACCGTTGGTGATCGGAACGGGCGTCGGCTTGCCGTCGGGAAAAGGTACGAGCAGGAGCAGGTGACCTTGCAAGTCGAAGCCGAACTTTGTGTGCTGCAGGCTGATCAAGCGCGCACAAGGATCGCCTTATTTCGATAGTCTCATGGTTCTGTTATCAAAATATTGTGCGTCGGATGATCCGCAATCAATAATCCAGCATTGAATCATGATTTTGATGCACGACAGGCGTGAAAGCCCGGATGCGGACTGTCGCACTTGAGGCGGACATTGGACACCAGCAGGTACAAATTCCGCAGTTGGCGCACAACTGAACGAGCGGCGTACGAACTCCGGCCCCCTTGCGGACTTCTCGCCGGATCAGTTCGAATCTCCGATCGGAAGGCAGAAGCAGACCTGGCTGCGGCGTTCATAACATCAAGAGGTAGGGATCGGGATCATCTTCTCGAAGCGTGAGCTGTCCGCATCTATCGACCATGCACAGGCCGTTTCGCCACGGTCCCGGGCGCTGGGCTTGGCCGCCTCGCCTGCGCGTGCGAACAGGCGACCATGCCGATCTACCTGCCTTCGCCGCTGCCGCCTTGGCCGAGATCGCCGGCTGTTTCGCGTTCTGGGCTTGGCTGCGCCTCGACAGGTCACCGTGATGGCTGGTGCCCGGCATGCTTTCCCTGGCGCTGTTCGTCTCTCTGCTGACACGGGTGGAGAGCGAGGCCGCCGGGCGCGCCTAGCGGCCTACGAGGGCACCGACATCGTCGCGGCCCTCCTTTGGCTTTGGGGCTTCGAGGGGCACAGACCCGACCGTTGGGATGTCGCGGGCGGCGCGATCTGCATGCTCGGGAGCGCCGTCATCCTGTTCGCGCTCCGCAGCGGCTGAGACTTGCAAACGAAGCCGCGCTTAACCCGCCTTCTGCATCGGACGCGCATCGGCGTCGGCTCCTTGGCGCTGCGCCCGTCGACCGGTCCTTATGACTCACCTAGACCGGAGGCCTCGCCTTCGTCTTGTTCCCTCATGGGGTAACGAGGACTTCTCGTTCCGCCGAGCCCGTCGCCCGCGTGGAGTTTGCAGATGATTGTCCTCCGGCACATCACCGCCGAATGCAGGGACGACCGCGTTTTTGCCCTGATGGTCCTGGGTCTCGGTTCGTGGTCGGCCCTGTCCCTCGCGCTGCTCGCGCTGAACGGCCACGACCTGCCGCCCGCGTCTTGAGTGCCGGCTCCCATCCAGACCTGCGGGCTTGCCTCGCAGGTGTCCCGCCACGCTTCCCCTCGACCCCGGCTCCCTCTGAGCCGGCACCTGCAGAGTCCCGCGCCGGGGATCTTCGCCGAGTGGTCGGGCGCTGCCCGGCCTGCGGCGCGCCCTACAGCGGGTTCGTGAGCGCCGACACGAGGGTGATCCAGGTCGACCGGGCCCAGTGGCGCACCGCCTGCCCCAAGGCCATGTTCCTCGACGCTCCGGGCGCCTGCCAGGAGTTGCAGGCCGCCTGGCGTCCGACGACACGCCCAGAAGGCCTGGGTCGGAGCCCGAAATCGGGCCGATCCTAATGAGTTCCTTATAGGAACGCCTCCCTTTCCGTCTCGAACCCTAACGCGGTTCCCGTCCACACTCGGAGCCGGCCCAGGGCGCGGGGCAACCGCAGACGACGGGCTGAACCGACACGGGACGCACCATGCTCGACATCGTCTTCCTCGCCGGCGGCCTCGCCTTCTTCGGACTGGCCGCTGGCTACGCCGCGCTCTGCGAACGCCTCTGAGGCACGCCCCCATGACCCTCGACCTCGCCCTCGGCGCCCTCGTGACGGCCGGGCTCCTCGTCTACCTCACCTACGCCCTCGTCCGCCCCGAGCGGTTCTGAGCGGCCCTGCCGGACCACACCCATGAATGCTAACGGCTGGATCCAGATCGCGCTGTTCTGCGCGGTCGTCCTCGCGCTCGTGAAGCCACTCGGCTGGTACATGACGCGCGTCTTCACCGGGGAGCGAACCCCTCTTTCGCCCGTGCTCGTCCCTGTCGAGCGCGGCCTTTACCGCGTGGCCGGCATCGACGAGCGCCACGAGCAGACCTGGCTCGGCTACGGCCTCGCCATGCTCGCCTTCCACGGGCTCGGCTTCGTGCTGCTCTATGCGGTGCTGCGCCTGCAGGACGTGCTGCCGCTCAACCCCATGGGTCAGGCGGCGGTGGCGCCGGATCTGGCCTTCAACACCGCGGCGAGCTTCGTCACCAACACCAACTGGCAGAACTACGGTGGCGAGAGCACGCTCTCGTACCTGAGCCAGATGTTGGGTCTGACGCACCAGAACTTCCTCTCGGCAGCCACCGGCATCGCGCTGGCCATCGCCCTCATCCGCGGCTTTTCCCGCGCCTCGGCGAGGACGGTGGGCTCGTTCTGGGTCGATCTCACCCGCTGCACTCTCTACGTGCTGCTGCCGATCTGCCTCGTGATCGCGCTGTTCTTGGTCTCCCAAGGCATGCCGCAGACGCTCTCGGCTTACGTCGACGCCACCACACTGGAAGGCGCCCGGCAGACCATCGCGGTCGGCCCGGTGGCGAGCCAGGTCGCTATCAAGATGCTCGGCACCAACGGCGGCGGCTTCTTCAACGCCAACGCCGCCCACCCGTTCGAGAACCCGACGGCGCTGTCGAACTTCGTGCAAATCGTGTCGATCTTCGCGCTCGGCGCCGCGCTCACCAACGTCTTCGGCCGAATGGTCGGCGACGAGCGCCAGGGCTGGGCCATCCTCGCCGCCATGGGCCTGCTGTTCCTCGCGGGCGCCGCCGTGACCTACGCCAGTGAGGCATCGGGAAGCTCTGTGCTGAACGGCCTCGGGCTCGCCGGCGGCAACATGGAGGGCAAGGAGGTCCGCTTCGGCATCGTGGCCTCCGCGCTCTTCGCCGTCGTGACCACCGCCGCCTCCTGCGGGGCGGTCAACGCCATGCACGACAGCTTCACCGCGCTCGGCGGCCTGATCCCGCTGCTCAACATGCAGCTCGGCGAGGTCATCATCGGCGGCGTGGGGGCCGGCCTCTACGGCATGCTGATCTTCGTCGTGGTGGCGATCTTCGTGGCCGGCCTGATGGTCGGGCGCACGCCCGAGTACCTCGGCAAGAAGATCGAGGCCAAGGAGGTGAAGATGGCCATGCTCGGCATCCTCTGCCTGCCGCTGATGATGCTGGGCTTCACGGCGCTCGCCACCGTGGTGCCGGCCGGTCTCGCCGGTCCCGCCAATGCCGGGCCGCACGGCTTCTCGGAGATCCTCTACGCCTACACGTCGGCCGCGGCGAACAACGGGTCGGCCTTCGGCGGGCTCTCGGGCAACACGCTCTGGTACAACGTCACCCTTGCGGTCGCGATGCTGGTCGGGCGCTTCTTCATGATCGTCCCGGCCATGGCGATCGCA
>JAGTAM010000677.1 GCA_023422485.1 Pseudomonadota bacterium
ATCCTCCTGCGCGTACTGGAAGCGCATCAGCTCGCGCTTCTCGATGCCGACGCCGTGCTCGCCGGTGAGGCAGCCGCCGACCTCGACGCAGAGCTTGAGGATCGCGTCGCCCGCGGCCTCCGCCTTCTGCAACTCGCCCGGCGTGTTGATGTCGAAGAGGATCAGCGGGTGCAGGTTGCCGTCGCCGGCATGGAACACGTTGGCGACGCGCAGGCCCTTCTCGGCGCAGATCGCCTCGATCCGCTCCAGCACGTGGCCGAGCTGGCCGGTGGGGATCGTGCCGTCCATGCAGATGTAGTCGGAGATGCGGCCCGTGGCGCCGAAGGCGGATTTGCGGCCCTTCCAGATTGCGGCGGACTCGGCCTCGGACTTCGAGACGCGGATGCTGGTGGGGTTGAAGCGCGCCGCGATGGCCTCGATCCGGGCCAGCATGTCGGTGCATTCCTCGTCCGAGCCCTCGACCTCGATGATCAGCATCGCGGCGGCGTCCCGCGGGTAGCCGGCTCCCGAAAAATCGTCGGTGATGAGGATCGCCTCGCGGTCCATGTACTCGATGGCGACGGGAATGATGCCGGCGGCGATGATCGCCGCGGTGCAGGCGCCGGCATCCTCGACCGAGGAGAAGCCGACCAGCGCGGGCCGGGCGCCTTCGGCCGCGCGCAGGATGCGCACGGTGGCCTCGGTGACGATGCCGAGCTGCCCTTCCGAGCCGCAGATCAGGCCGAGCAGGTCGTAGCCGGGCGCATCGAGGTGCTCGCCGCCGAGTTCGACCACGGTGCCGTCGTTGGTCACCAGCGTCACGCCCATCAGGTTGTTGGTCGTCACACCGTATTTCAGGCAGTGCGCCCCGCCGGAATTCATGGCGATGTTACCGGCGATGGTGCAGGCGAGCTGGCTCGACGGATCGGGCGCGTAGAAGAAGCCCTCGTGCGCCACGGCCCCCGAGATCGCGAGATTGGTGATCCCGGCCTCGACGCGCGCCGTGCGGTTGGCGAAGTCGAGATCGAGGATGCGCGTCATCTTGCCCACCCCGAGGATGATCGCGTCTTCCTGTGCGATGGCGCCGCCGGCCAGCGACGTGCCGGCGCCGCGGGGCACCACCCGCACGCCGTTGGCGTGGCAGAAGGCCATCACCGCGGAGACCTCCGCGGTCGTCGAGGGCAGCACCACGGCGAGCGGCATCTTGCGGTAGGCGGTGAGCCCGTCGGTCTCGAAGGCGCGGCGCTCGTCCTCCGTCGTCACCAGGGCTTCCGGCGCTACCAGCGCGGACAGCCCCTCGATGATCGCGTCACGGCGGGCGACGACATCCGCATCCGGTGCGGGGAAGGCGATCGACATGGCCGGCATCTCCTCCAGAAATGGGTTCGGCGTCTTCGCTCGGACGCACGTTGTCGGACTGGGCTCACTTTGACGGTGAGTTCGCGCCGGACGGTCATCCACAGGTGCCCTGCGGAATCTTCAGCCCCGCTTCAGCCGCCTGATCCCAGTCTTACCCGGACGACGCCGAAAGCGCATTCTAGCCGAAACACGTTCGAGACGCACAAGTGGTTCCTGCCGACCCATGCAGCCACCGAAAGGAGCGTGAGCGTCTTCGTGAAGTCGCCTCGACTGGACGCCTGCTCGGCTTAGTCTATATCTGTTCTAACGCTAAAAGCTCTGCCATAAGCAAGCCGGCTTCGGCCGTTCCAAGGAGGAAAAAAACGATGCGTCATCTCATCCTCGGCGCCGCCTTCGCGCTGCTGCTTCCTGTCGCCGCCCATGCCGAGGGCGATGCCGCCGCCGGCGAGAAGGCGTTCGCGCCCTGCAAGGCCTGCCACAACTTTGAGAAGAACGGCGTCGGCCCGACCCTGAAGGGCGTCGTCGGTGCGAAGGCCGGCGAGGGCGCCGACGGCTACGCCTTCTCCGACGCGCTGAAGAAGTCCGGCATCACCTGGGACGAGGCCAACCTCAAGGAGTGGCTGATCGATCCGAAGAAGAAGGTGCCCGGCACCAAGATGGTCTTCCCCGGCGTCAAGGACCCGAAGAAGGTCGACGACATCATCGCCTACCTCAAGACCAAGTCCTAAGTCCCGAGCGGCAGCCTCGCGCCGCTGTTTCGGAAAACGGAAAGCCGCCCTTCGGGGCGGCTTTTTCGTTTTCGGCCTGCGATGAGATAGGCCCGTCATAACCGGATCGATCGACGCCATTGGGATGACGGATCCGGGCTTGGGCGGAAGCCATCGCGCTGGCCCGACGGGGGGCTCCTCACGCGTCGCGCGGCCTTGCCGACACGGCTTACCGCCTCGATCAAGCGGACATGCGCTTCAGCCGGGCGCGTTGGCCGCGGTCAGATCGGTGCTGCCCGCCCGGGCGTGAAGCTCGTCGCGCATCAGGGCCAGACTGTCGAGCAGCGCGCGCCGCTCATCGAGGGTCATCCCGGTCATGCCGCCCACCGTGTGGGGCAGGCAGTCCATCTTGCCCTTGAGGCCCCGCCCCTTCTCGGTGAGGAAGATGCTGACCTGTCGCTCGTCCGGCCGGTCACGGGCGCGGCGGACATGGCCGGAGGCTTCGAGGCGCTTGAGGAGCGGCGTGAGGGTACCCGAGTCGAGGAAGAGGCGGCTGCCGATCTCCTTGACCGAAAGGCCCTCCTCCTCCCACAGCACCAGCAGCACGAGATATTGCGGGTAAGTCAGCTCGTGGTGAGCCAGCAGGCTGCGGTAGGCGCGACCGAAGGCATGCGCCGCCGCGTAGACGGCGAAGCAGAGCTGGTTGTCGAGGGATTGCGGGTCATTGCGGCCCGTTTGACTCATGACACTCTTCCTCGGTGCGCACGCAGCGCACTGGCGTTTCGAACCCGCCGACGGGTCCGATACCGGCCGATATGGGGGCGGCGAGCCGCCTTCGCGAATCGTCGGGCCGCCTCGCGATCCGCCGACGCCTCCGAAAAGGCCCCCGTACGGAAGGCAGCAGCCTCTTTCGGCTCTGTGATCTTCCGCGACAGGCATCCCCGCCGACGGCAGCCGCGCGGCAGAAGCCCTGCGACAGACCTAAGACTCGGACCCTAAAGAAAAATCGCCGTGGGTACAATCGAACCACGCGCATGGCTTTCGCGGCGATCCGCATGAAAGTTTCGCTCGCGAAGCCGGACCGGCAAGAAACCTCCGCGCGCGCCTCGAAAGCGGGAGACTGAGGCCCCGCTTCGGGAGTGCCGCTCCATCGTCGACCCGAGGAGGCCGCATGGCGCTGACGGGCGCTGCGACACCGATCCGGTTTGTCGCCTCGGGGATTGCCACCCACCGTCATGGCGAGGAGACCGAACTCGTCAGCCGGTTTTGATACGAAACGGCTCGGCACAGGCTGCAGCGGGTGCCATGCGGTGCTCAGCGAGGCTGGAGCATCATCCCGAAAGCCGGCAGCTACCTTTCGCGACGATGCGCTAGCTCTTGCCGTTTCCCGCCTCGTCCCCGGTCGGCTCGGCCGGGCTGTCGATGGTGCAGGCCACCGCCTGGACCGCCGCGTCGGCCACGGCGCGCTCGCTCGGGAGGGCGGCGATGACCCGGACCACCGCGAAGCCGCGCCGGGCGGGCGCGATGATGCGCACGTCGCGCGTCACCTCGCCGGCCACGTCGTTGGCCAAAGCCTCATCGTACTGGGCGCGGGTCATCACCACGAGATCGAGGCCGCCGCGCACCGCGGCCTGATCGGTCACCGCGTAGAAGGCGCCGCGGCGGCTGTGCATCGAGACCGAGAGCATCAGCGAACCGGCCTGGGCGGAGACCCGCATCGGCCCGTCGTCGAGGTCGTAGGAGCACACGCCGACCGAGACCGCCGGATCGGGATTGGGCAGCCACGCCCCGCCGGCAGCCGGCGGGCCGCCCGCGAGGCCGTGGATGCGCAAGGGGTGGTCGAGGGTTTCGCTCGCCCGGGCGCGGGTGAAGGCGTCGCCCTCCGAGAAGCGCGGGATCGCCAGAACGGTCGCGATGTGGACGATCCCGGCGATGACGAGGCCGCAGGCGGTGGCGAGCCAGAAGGCGCTTCGGCTCATGAAGCGCACCCCGTCCGCTCGATCGCCGGCAGGCTGTCGCGGTCGAGCGAGCCGACGCTCGCGGCGACCGGCGTGTCATAGAGGCGAAGCGCCAGCCGAACCGGGCCGCTCGGACGCGGCATCGGTAGCCAGTTGCCGGCCTGAACCTCGGGACTGAGCAGGATCGCGAAGCGGCCGTCGGTCTCGCGCAGGATCTCGGTGGAGGTGAATCCCGTGCGCACCGGCTCCTGCCCCGGCGCGGGCGCGCCGCGGCCGGTCACGGTGATCGTCCAGGCGCGGGCCGGCGGCGTGACGCCAGCGAGGCGATAGGTGCAGGCAGCATCGAGGATGCGTCCACCATCGTCACTGGCCGCCGTCAGCAGCATGCCCTCCCCGACCGCGAGAGGAATGTCGCCGCGCCGCGCATTGACGGCACGGGCATAGGGGTCGGTATCGAGCGAGCCGGCCTTGGGCCACGCCGTCCAGCTTCCGATCGACGTTCCGCCGAAGGGGTAACCGCCGCTGGTGGCGTAGTCGGCGCTGGCGAGACCCAGAAGGCCGCCGAGGGTGAGCGCATAGACGAACAATCCGACCCGCGAACTGCGCGTGGCGGCGCCGCGGGCGAGGCGGCGCAGGCGGGAAGACGCATCCTCGCGCCCAGGGGCTCCGGTCGCCGGGCCGACTCCACTCGACAGGGCCATGGGGAGCGGCCTCAGGGTGTCCCGAAGCCGCCGGAGGCGCGGGCGCCCTC
>JAGTAM010000696.1 GCA_023422485.1 Pseudomonadota bacterium
GCTCGCACGTCCTCGGGGCCGGGGCCGGTGACGACCAGCGTCGGCACCCGGTTGCCCCGCGGCGGCAGCAGGGCGAGCCGCGGCCCGGTGATCGGCCCGAGATCCTCGACGCCCTCCGTGCCGCGGATCTCGGCGGCGGTGCCGACGAGCAGGTTGGCGCCGTTGCGGCCGGAGAGCGGCGGCCCGAAGCTGACCGCGGGCCGGGCGAGCCGGCTCACGACCGCCACGGCCTGTACGGCGCCGATCATCCGCTCCAGCCGCGGCAGGGTCGGCTTCTCGTTGAGCAGCACGCCGACGGGCAGCGCCCCACTCTCGTCGGGCTCCAGGGCGGCCAGCGATTTCAGGTCGAGATCGGCGGCGGGCGCGACCACCAGCCCGGAGCGGGAGGGGTCGATCTGGGTCCACAGTTCGTAGGTCGCCTCGATGCCGCAATCGACCCGGTGGCGCTGGCTCGCGGTCAGGGTGACGGCGTTGTAGCCGGCCTTGAGGACGCCGTCGGGAATGGCGAATTCCACGACCTTGACTGCGCCGGGCGCCTGGATCCGGGTCCAGCCGACCTTGGTGCCGTTGACGAGGCCTGTGAGTTCCGAGCCCTCGGGCGCCACCGAGATCGCCGAGAGGTAGGAGACCCGCAGCCGCGCCGCGCTCCGCGCCTGCCCCTCGGTGAGGTAGACCGGGTATTGCAGCACGTCCTCCTCGCCCGAGAGGCGGAAGCCGCGGGTGCCCGCGGGCAGGCGGCGGGCCGGGGCGATGGTGGCCTGCACCTGCGTGCGGCGGGCGGCGTCCGGATTCTCCGTC
The DNA here is from genome assembly GCA_023422485.1 of Pseudomonadota bacterium. Classification (GTDB taxonomy): domain Bacteria; phylum Pseudomonadota; class Alphaproteobacteria; order Rhizobiales; family Beijerinckiaceae; genus Methylobacterium. Next base: position 799 of record JAGTAM010000696.1, read on the forward strand.
GGAGAGCGGCCCGGCGGCGCCGACGGTTGCGCGCTCGACTGGGCGGGCGCCTGAGACGGCGCCGGATTCGGCTTGCGCAGGGCATCCCCGGTCGGGGGCACCGTGAGGCGCTCGGCCGGACCGGTCCCGAGGAAGCTCTGCGCCCGGGCGGTCGAACCCGACGTGATCCAGCCCGCCGCGACCATGCAGGCGAGCGCCCAGGCCATCCGGCGCCACGGACCGAAGCCGAAGCGAGAGGGATGCCGCATCGCCATCCCCCTCACGCCGTGCCCGCTTCGCGACCGGAGCGCCCGCCGAGCGCGCGCTCGTTCTCGTAGTCGAGCATCATCCGCACCCAGTCGTTCGAGGCGCGGGCCGGGGTTTGGGCAGGGTTTTGGGTCGGGGTTTGGCCCGGAGCCTGAGCCGCGGCCTGGGCGACACCCGGTTCCGGCTCCTGCGCCGTCGGCAGAACGGCCTGGAGCGCGGGGGCCTGCACCGACGACGGAAGCAGCGGCTCGGGCAGGTTCGCCCCGGTCGGGGCCTGTTCCGGCGCGTCGTAGATCGGAGAGGTGCCGTCGATCACCGGGGCGACAGCGGGGCGGGCATCGGCGGCGAACGCGTAGCGCACGGCGCGCACCGGCTCGGACAGCCCCCACCAGATGAATTGCAGCGTGCCGGTGAGGATGTCCTTGTGGCGGCGGCGTCGCATCTGGAAGCGGCGCATCGCCTCCGCGTCGCCGTACATCAGGCCGGCCAGCGCCACGTAATCCTGCGGGCGCAGGCGGCCGAAGCTCAGGCGGGCGAAGGCCTCGTCCTTGGTCCGCTCGATCCCCTCCAGAGTCACCGGCAGGGCGCCGGCCGGGCGCGCACCCTGAACCGGGACGACGGTGAGCAGGCCGGTCATGGTCCGGTGCCCGACCCCGGTCGGCAGCAGGGCGGCGGGCAGGCGCACCGTGCAGGCCTCCGCCGAGACGCGCTCGATCGACACGTCGATGGCCCGGCCGCCCAGCGTGATCTGGCCGCGCCGATTGATGGCGAGGGAGGGCGTGCGCTCCAACTGGCGCCGCTCGGCGCAGACACCGAGCGCGGCGCCCGCGGTGAGCAGGTTGAAGAAGTTCCACAGGCCGACCACCAGCATGAGGTTGGTCACGCCCGGCTCGAACAGGTAGCGCCACGTCGCCACGGCGCAGCCCGCCGCGAGCAGCCCGTAGACGGCGAAGAAGGGCAGCGAGGCCGACGAGAGGTGGTTGTGGTCGAGACTGATGCCCTTGTCGGTGACGTTGAAGGTGGGCTTTCGCGGCGACCAGATCACCGAGACGATCGCCTTCGACAGATACAGGCCCTGGACGTACTCGTAGAGCTCCGACACGAACGGCCAGCGGAATTTACCGTAAACGTAGTTCTGCATCATCAGGTTGATGACGATGTAGGTCGCCGTGTACGCGATCGATTCATCGACGCTGGCGACGAAAATCTTCAGGTCGAAGAAGATGTGCAAGAGCGGCGCGAACATGAAGATCAGCCGCGGCACCGGGAAGAACCAGAACGTCATGCTGGAGAGGTAGGCGAGCTTCTGGATCGGCTTGAGCCCCTTCTGCAGCGCGGGGTTCTTCAAGAGCAGGATCTGAAACATGCCCTGGCACCAGCGCGAGCGCTGGCCGATGAAGGCCGAGAGCGTCTCCGGCTGGAGGCCGGCGATGAGCGGCTTGTCGACGTAGGCGCTGGTCCAGCCGCGGGAATGCAGCTCGAACGCGGTCTCGCAATCCTCGGTGATGGTGATGCCCGAGAACCCGCCGGCCTCGTCCAGCGCGGTGCGGCGCAACAGGGCGGCGGAGCCGCAGAAGAACGAGCCGTTCCACTTGTCGAGCCCGCGCTGCGTCACCGCGTAGAACATCTCGTTCTCCGACGGCATCCGCTCGAAGGTCTTCAGGTTTCGCTCGATCGGATCGGGATTGAGGAAGGCGTGCGGGGTCTGGACGAGGAAGAGCTTCGGATCCTCGGCGAAGTAGCCGACGGTCTCGCTGAGGAAGGAGCGGAACGGGACGTGGTCGGCGTCGAACACGACGACGATCTCGCCGGTGGCGAAGGCGAGCCCGTTGTTGAGGTTGCCCGCCTTGGCGTGCTCGTTGCGGGCGCGGGTGAGGTAGCGGCAGCCGAGCGCTTCGGCGAGCGCGGTCAGGTCGCGCCGCCGCTCGCGCGCGGCCTTGGCCTTCTCGGGGTTCGGATCGGCGCATTTCTGGTCCGATCCGCCGTCGTCGAGCAGCCAGACGGTGAGCTTGTCGGGCGGGTAGTTCATCTGGCGCGCGGCCGCCAGCGTCATCGCCAGGATGGCGGCGTCCTCGTTGTAGCTCGGCACGAAGACGTCGACGGTGGGCAGGTCGCCCGCGCTCGCCACCGGGGGCGGACGCCGCTTGAGCGGGTCGGCGTTGATGATCAGGCTGACGAACAGGATGAAGACGCAGTACAGCTCGCCGAGCAGCAGCAGCAGGCCGAAGCCGAAGCTGACCGGATCGCCGGGGGAGGGCAGCGTATCGGTGACCCGCCACAGGATGTAGCGGAGCACCACGAGGCTCCCGAGCGCCAGGAACACGAAGCGGGTGCGCGGCCCGTCGAGGAACAGCCACAGCACGATCATCGCCGCCATGGCAGCCAAGCTCATGGCGAGCTGGTTCTGAGTTCCGACCGGCTGGCTCAGCAGGACGAGGCCGGCGACCGTCGTTCCCATCCACGCCAGCCACCGCAGCGCACGTATCACACTCGCCACCCCTGCGTCGTGGACGGATCCATCATTAAAATACGACGATTTCCGGATCTGTTCACGAGTCAGCCGCCCCACTCTGCGAACAGGGTTGATTTTGCGCTGCGGGGTGCCGCGTCATCCGTCGAACAAGGTCCGAGCCGGTAAAAGGACTCTCGCAGCCGTCAATGCAATATAGAGGAATGTGTTCCTGATATAGAGGTCGAGTACGGCGATCGAGTCTCGCCCGACGGGGAAGTACTTTGCGGTGAGGCAAGAGGGCAAGGCGGCGGATTGTCCATGCCGGTTCGGGACTTGATCCCACCGGCCCGATGGACGGCCCCTCGCCGGAGGGCGAGGCCTGCGGGCTCGCGCTCAGAAATTCGCCCGCGCCTCGATGCTCGAATAATAGCCCGTGCCCTGCACGCGGTCCCGCACGTAGCCGACGGCGAGCGACATCTGGACGGGGCCGAAGGTGAGGCCGGAGAGGTGGGCGCCGACGCGGTACTGGCGGAAGAAGTCGTCGCCCAGGAACAGCGCCTCCGGGCCGATATAGACGCCGTCGGCGACCATGTAGCCGACGCGGAAGCGGGAATAGTAGGCGTTGAACTTGGTCGAGTAGGAGCCGTAGGCCGAGACCATGGTCCGGTCGGTCGGCGTCGCGTAGAAGTTGCCGGCGACCTTCAGGCCGACGCCGGTGCCGACCACCGGGTTGCCGGGGTCGGGGATCGAGAGCTGGTTGCTGCGGACATTGAAGCCGATATAGCCGGCGAGCGCCGCGTCGCGCCAGATCCACTCGTAGCCGGCGAGCAGCGAGCCCTCCTGCTGGTAGCCGGTGACCCGGGCGCCGACGGCCTGCCCGGGATAGGAGTAGGTGCCGGCCACGCCCTCGACGCGCACGCGCGCGCCGCTCACCGTCGGCGGACTCCCGAGTGCCGTCGTGACGGTGACGGAGCCGAAGGCCGAGGAGTTGGAGGTGATGCTGGTCGAGCCGTCGACGGCCACCGCCCAGCTGTCGTCCACCGCCTGCGCCTGCGCGCCGGTGTACCAATCGACGCCGGCCGCCGCGGGCGCCGGGGCCGGCAGGTCGGCGGCCCGGGCCGGGGCGGCGAGCACGGCCGCGAGGCCGCAGGCAAGAATACAGAGATTCCCGGGAGTCCGTTGATGGTTGCGAGAACCCACAGCCATTCGATCCTCGGATACGCACACGCTACGCACCGATTTATCGGGGCCCAGGGTTAACAGGAGCCTCCCGAAAACTGAGAAAACTTCGATCGGTTTACTGACATCGCGTCGGCGGACGTTCCGCGAGAGGCCGTCAGGCCGCCCGGACCTGCGGGGCCGCCGCGCTCAGAACCGCCGCGAGATCGTCGGGGCGGAACGGCTTGTCGAGCTGCAGGAACTGCCGCGCCGCCGCCGGCAGGTGCCCGTGGGGGCTCGCCAGGATGATGCGGATGTCGGGATAGCGCTCGACCACCGTCGCGGCGAGCTGCAGGCCGGTCATCACCGGCATCGACTGGTCGGCGACCATCGCATCGTAGGCCGCGCTCTCGCACAGGAGGGCCAGGGCATGCTCGCCCGAGGCGGCCTGGACCACCTCGTGGCCGAGATCGGTCAGCGCCTCGGCCACGCTCGCCCGGACGAGGCTGTCGCTCTCCACGAGGAGGACGCGCAAGGCGGGCTGCCACAGGGCCGGCTCCTCCGGCCGCCGCCCGGTGGCCCTCAGCCAGATCTCGGCGACGAAGGCATCCTCTCCGGTCCCGTCCGAGACGAGGCGCCAGCCGGCCTCGATCTCGGCGAGGAGCCGGGCCACCGTCTCCAGATGTTCGGGACGCGGCGTGCGCGCCCGCCGGCCGGGTTCGTGCTGCCCGCTGGCGATGAGCACGCGCAGATAGGGCCCCGCCGACAGGCGGAGTCCCGTCTCGGCCTCGCCGGCATGCTCGCCGAGATCCTCGGCGGCGCCGACTGCGAAGCCGCGAAGCCCGTGATCGCGGAAATGGAAGGCGAGGTTGAGCAGGACGACTTCGAGGATGCGTTCGGCGCAGAGCACCCGCGGCAGGTCGCCGGGAACGCGGTTGATGACCGGCATGTCGCGCAGCACGTTGGCCTCCATGAAGGCCAGCGCCGCCTCGACCGTCGTGCCGAGGTCGCATTCGGCGAGGGTCCCGTCCTCGCCGCGCACGAGGCTGAGCATCCGCCGGGTCAGCGCCGCCCCGCGCCCGGCGCCCGCGAGCGCCGCATCGACGAGGCGCGCCGGTTCAGGGCTCAGGCCGTGGCGGCGGCGCAGGGTGCCGAGATTGGCCGACACGATCGTCAGCACGTCGTTGAAATCGTGGACGATGCCGTCGGTGACGCGGCGCAGGACGGCGTTGCGCCGCCGCTCGTTCAGCCCGGCCGGCGTCTCCGCGACGGCGCCCTCGATCGCC
>JAGTAM010000697.1 GCA_023422485.1 Pseudomonadota bacterium
CTCCTGGCTGATCGAGCGGTCGAGGGCGTCGAGCCGCCGCATCATCGCGCCGATCGACGCTTCGAGTGCGGCTGCGGGCGACGGTGCTGCAAAATCCTCGGATGCCGCAGCGGCGGGAGCCGCCTCACGGCTCTTGTGCTGCGGCGTCTCCTTCCGGTGCGCGGCCGCCTTGTCCGCCGCACGACCACCGACCCGCCGCGTCGGATCCGTGCCCGCGTCCTTGGCTGCGTCCTTGGCTGCGTCCTTGACCCCGTCCTTGGCCCCATCCGCGCGCCGCCGCCGCGGTCCCGGCTTCGACGTCTCCGGCACAGCCACGGAGGCGATCCAGCTCTCCAGCGGCACACCCGCCCGCCGAGCGACCTCACGGGCCGCCGCGAGCACCTCCGGGTCGAAGCTGTCGAGGCTGATCGAGGCAGTCTGTTTCATCGCGCGGAGATCCGAAGTCGGCGGCTTCCGGTGTCCGCCGGGCTGCCAATTCGCGCGGAGGCGTCAGGGCGGCGGATCGCGGATCGGACAGGAGGAACCTTTTCCAATCTTGGTAAATGGTCAGTTAAGACGCCCCCCGATCGGACGCCCTTTTCCGGGACTTTCGCAAATGCAGGGGCGATGATTGCTGATGGATCGCCGGGGCAAGCCTCGAAGCGAGCGCTCGGACAGCGCCTGAATGGGCCTTGCGCAGCCGCAGCCAGATAGTTTACATATGAACTATCTGGGGTCGAAGCCGGCCGGACCGGTGCGGCCCACCTGAGTGAGATGCGGGAGGCTGACGCGATGCCGAGCTACCGGGCCCCGGTCGAGGATACCCTGTTCCTCCTCAACGACGTTCTCGCGATCCACCGCTACGACAACCTGCCGGGCTTCTCCGAGGCCTCGCCGGACGTGGTCGAGGCGGTGCTCAACGAGGGCGGAAAGCTCGCCTCCGAGATCCTCGCGCCGCTGAACCTGTCCGGTGACCAGGAGGGCTGCACCCGCCGCGAGGATGGCAGCGTCGCCACGCCGAAGGGCTTCAAGGCGGCCTACGACGCCTACGCGGCCGGCGGCTGGATGGGCCTGTCGGTGCCGGAGGAGTTCGGCGGTCAGGGCCTGCCGCACGTGCTCAACACGGCGATCCAGGAATTCGGCTCCGGCGCCAACCTCGCGCTGAGCATGTATCCCGGCCTGACGCAGGGCGCGGTCGCGGCCCTCCTGGTCCACGGCTCCGAGGCGCAGAAGGCCACCTATCTCCCGAAGATGGTCGAGGGCGCCTGGACCGGCACGATGAACCTGACCGAGCCGCATTGCGGCACGGATCTCGGGCTCCTCAAGACCAAGGCGGTGCCGAACGGCGACGGTTCCTACAGCCTCACCGGCACCAAGATCTTCATCTCGGCGGGCGAGCACGATCTGGCGGAGAACATCGTCCACCTCGTCATCGCCCGGATCGAGGGCGCGCCTTCGGGCACCAAGGGCATCTCGCTCTTCGTGGTCCCCAAGTTCCTCGTAAACGACGACGGGTCGCTGGGTGAGCGCAACGCGGTGTCCTGCGGCTCGCTCGAGCACAAGATGGGCATCCACGGCAACGCCACCTGCGTGATGAATTACGACGGCGCCAAGGGCTGGCTCGTCGGCGAGGAGAATCGCGGGCTTGCCGCGATGTTCGTGATGATGAACGAGGCGCGGTTGGCCGTCGGCGTGCAGGGGCTCGGCCAGTCCGAGGTCGCCTACCAGAACGCGGTGACCTACGCCCGCGAGCGGCTCCAGGGCCGCGCGCTGACCGGGGCGAAGGCGCCGGACAAGGCCGCCGACCCGATCATCGTCCACCCGGACGTGCGCCGCACCCTGATGCAGATCCGCGCCTTCAACGAGGCGGGCCGCGCACTCATCCTCTGGACGGCGCTCAACTCCGACATCGCCCACCGCTCGCAGGACGCCGGGCAGCGGCAGGCGGCCGAGGACATGCTCGGCCTGATGACCCCGGTGGTGAAGGGCGTTCTGACCGACCGGGGCTTCGCCAACGCGGTCGAGGCGCAGCAGATGTTCGGCGGCCACGGCTATGTCGAGGAATGGGGCATGTCGCAGTTCGTGCGCGATGCCCGCATCGCCATGATCTACGAGGGCGCCAACGGCATCCAGGCCATGGACCTGATCGGCCGTAAGCTGCCGAAAGACGGCGGCCGGGCGATGATGGCCTTCCTCACCGAGGTGCAGACCTACATCAAGGACCACGGCGAGGACGAGGCGATGAAGCCCTTCGTCGCCCCGCTCCAGCCGGCGCTGAACGACCTCCAGGCCGCGGTGATGTGGCTGATGCAGAACGCCTTCTCGAAGCCGGACAATGCGGGTGCCGGGGCCACCGACCTGATGCATCTGCTGGGCCAAGTCGTGCTCGGTTACATGTGGGCCCGAATCGCCAAGGCCGCGCTTGCCAGGAAGGCGGAGGGCGCCGACACCGAGCGGATGGAGGCCAAGCTCGTGCTCGGGCGCTTCTTCATGGAGCGGATGCTGCCGGAGACGAGCCTGCGGCTGGCGCGGATCAAAGCCGGCGCCGAGACGACCATGGCGCTGCCGGCCGAGGCGTTCTAAGCAGTCGCGACAGAAGACCCCTCCCCCGCAGAGGGGGAAGGGACGACCCGGCGGCGATGAAGGACACGAGGAAGCGCCTATGCCCGAGGCCTACATCTACGATCACGTCCGCACTCCCCGCGGCCGCGGCAAGCCGGACGGTTCGCTGCACGAGGTGACGGCGCTCCGCTTGGCGGAGACGGCCCTGCGCGCCCTCAAGGACCGCAACGGCCTCGATACGCGGCAGGTGGACGACGTGGTGCTCGGCTGCGTCGATCCCGTCGGCGAGGCCGGCGGCGACATCGCCCGCGCCGCGGCGCTGGTCGCCGATTACGGCACTCACGTGCCCGGCGTGCAGATCAACCGCTTCTGCGCCTCCGGCCTCGACGCCATCAATTTCGCCGCCGCGCAGGTCATGGCCGGCCAGCACGACCTCACCGTCGGCGGCGGCGTCGAATCGATGAGCCGCGTCGGCCTCGGCGCCTCGGGCGGCGCCTGGCCGGTCGATCCGGCGATCGCGGTGAAATCCTACTTCATGCCCCAGGGCGTCTCGGCCGACCTGATCGGCACCAAGTACGGCTTCACCCGTGACGATTGCGACGCCTACGCGGTCGAATCGCAGAAGCGCTCGGCCCAATCCTGGAACGAGGGCCTGTTCAAGAACTCCGTCGTGCCGGTGCGGGACATCAACGGCATCACCCTGCTCGACCGTGACGAGCACATGCGGCCCTCGACCGACATGCAGTCGCTGGCAAGCCTCAAGCCCTCCTTCGTGCAGATGGGCCAGATGGGCGGCTTCGACGCGGTGGCTGTCGATGCCCACCCCGATGTCGAGGGGGTGGAGCACGTCCACCATGCCGGCAATTCCTCAGGCATCGTCGACGGCGCGGCCGCCGTGCTGATCGGCTCGGCCGAGGCCGGCGATCGGGCCGGGCTGCGGCCACGGGCCCGCATCCGTGCGTTTGCCAATATCGGCTCCGATCCGGCGCTGATGCTGACCGGCCCGGTCGATGTTACGCGGAAGGTGCTGGCGCGGGCCGGCATGAGCCTGGCCGACATCGACCTGTTCGAGATCAACGAGGCCTTCGCCTCGGTGGTGCTGCGCTTCCAGCAAGCCTTCGACCTCGACCCGGCGCGGGTGAACGTGAACGGCGGCGCCATCGCCATGGGCCATCCGCTCGGCGCCACCGGTGCGATGATCCTCGGGACCGTGCTCGACGAGCTGGAGCGCACCGGCAAGGAGCGGGCGCTCGTCACCCTCTGCATCGGCGCCGGCATGGGCACCGCCACGATCATCGAGCGGGTGTGATCGGACCGGGCGGCGTCACGCCGCCGCCCTGCCCTGCCATCGCTGCGCAAACGCTGCCGGAGCGCTCTCCGCCAAAGTGGATGCCGGTTTGGCGAAAGGGAGCGCGGCATAGAAGACCGGGAGCCGTTCCCGATTGCAACGCGATCGGAAACGGCTCTAAGGGCCTCCCACGCCGCACCCTTTTCGACCGGGCGCGGTCCCAGAACACAATTGGGAGAAACGCCACGATGAAGATGACGAAAGCCGCCCTCTGCCTCGCCGCCGTGCTGGCCCTGCCACTCGCGGCGCGGGCCGACGAGAATGCGGACAAGCTCGCCGTCGCCACCAAGCTCACCGAGAAGACGGTGCTGAAGAACCTCGACACCGGTTTCGGCGGCGCGCTCGAGAAGACTGTCTCGACCATGCCCGACGACAAGGCGGAGAAGGTGCGCAAGGAGGCCAGGGCCGAGTTCGACAAGCAGCGCAAGGACCTGCTCGAAGGCCTGTCCAAGCAGTACGCCGACAAGTTCAGCCTCGACGAGCTGAAGGAGCTCGACAAGATCTACGACGACAAGACCTACCAGAAGTTCCAGGCCGTCAACGCCGACCCGAAGTCCGAGGTGAACCTGCTGTCGCAGGCGGTGGTGACGCGGCTCCTGAACATGCTGACGCTCGCCGCCGCCAGTGACCAGACCGGCGGCGCCCCGGGCGGCCTGCCCGGCCGCATGCCGATGCCCGCCAAGTAAGCCGGCGGAGGCACGAGGAAGAGCGGCGCGGCGGACAGCTTCGGCGGAGCAGCGTCAGGCGACGCGCTTCGTCGGCGCGCCGTCGGCCGCGAAGCCCGCGACCGGCGGCAGGGCTTCCAGCGCCGGCCGGGCGAAGTGGTAGCCTTGCAGCAGGTCGATGCCGAGGCCGTGCAGCGCCTCGGCCTCGGCCGCACTCTCGATGCCCTCCGCGATCACCGCGACGCCGAGCGCCCGCGCGATCTGGTTGATGCCGCCGACGATGGTCCGCCGCCCGGCATCCGCCTCGATACCGCGCACGAGATCCATGTCGATCTTGATCAGGTCCGGGCGGAAGTTGGCCAGCAGGCCGAGGCCCGCATAGCCCGCGCCGAAATCGTCGATGGCCGTGCGCAACCCCTGGCGGCGATAGGCGCGCAGGATGCGGTTGAGGTGTTCGCGGTCCTGGGCATTCTCGTGCTCGGCCACCTCGAAGATGATCCGCTCGACCGGAAAGCCGGTGCGCCGCGCGGCCTCCAGCGTGACGCGGATGCACGATTCG
>JAGTAM010000498.1 GCA_023422485.1 Pseudomonadota bacterium
TCTCCGCGCCTTGCGTGTTGGTCTGGCCCGAGGTGAGGAAGAAGCCGGGCCGGTTCGGATCGGAGATGCGCTGGTTGCTGCGGTCGAGGTTGAACAGCGCGCCGGTGAGCTGAAGCACGGGGGACACGTCGTACTTCACGCCGACTTCTGTGTTCTCGAACTTTTCCGGCTGGGCGATGACGAGACCCGGCGTCAAGGCGCTGAACTGATCGCCTGAGGAAGGCAGGTAGGAGACGCTGTAGCTCGTGTAGAAGGCGAGGTTCGGCAGCGGCTTCACCACGACGCCGGCCCGCGGCGAGATCAGATCGTCGATGCGGGCATTGGTGACGTTGGTGCGCCGGTCGGTCGCGGCGAAGTCGAAATGGTCGAAACGCAGGCCGCCGATGAGCTGGACGTGCTCGTTGAGCTCGATCTGATCCTGCACATAGGCTGCGGCGAGGCCGAGATCGTACCGGCTGTTGGCGCCGCTGGCGATGTTGCGGAAGGTGACGCCCACGCGTGACACCGGCGAGAGCGGATTCACCACGAGGTTCTGGGTGCCTGTGGTCGCGAAGAACCCGTCCTCGCGCAGGCTCAAGCCTTCCTGATAGCCGAGTTCGAACCCAGCGAGCAGGGTGTGCTTCACGGGCCCTGTGAGGAACTGGTAAGTGAAATCGGTCTGGTTGAAGTAGTTCGTCCGGTCGGTCTGGCTGTTGTAGGCCGAGATGTTGACCGCCGTTCCGGCCGCGTTCACCGGCCCGCCGGGGAAGACGTTCTGGTAGAACTTCTCGTAATCGGCGATGCGCGACTGGCTGCGCATCACGACGCCGTTCTCGAAGACGTGGTCGAGCAGCGCCGTGGCGATGTGGGCGTTGACGTAGGTCGGCGACAGGAACGGGTTGCCGAAATAGGTCGCTCTGTTCTCGCGATACCGGTAGGGCCGGCCGAACTGCGAGGGGATGCCGCGATCGGTGGTGCGGTCGTCGTGGAAATACTCGTAGGACAGCTTCAGCGTCGTCTGCGGCCCGAGCAGGAATGTCATCGTCGGGTTCACGCCGTAGCGGCGGATGTCGACGAAGTCGCGGTAGGTCGCCGTGTCCTCGAACACGCCGTTCATCCGGAAGAACACGCTGTCCGAGACGCGGTCGCCGACATCGAGCGCCACGCGCTTGTTCGCGAACTGGCCGCCCTGGGCGACGATCTCGCGAACCGGCACGCCGTCGGCCTCCTTGAGCACCCGATTGATGACGCCGCCGCCGCCGCCGCGCCCGAAAGTCATCGCGTTGGGGCCCTTCAGCACCTCGATGCGCTGGATGTTGTAGAGGTCGCGGTAATACTGCACGTCGTCGCGGATGCCGTTGACGAAGAAGTCGGCATTGGAGCGCTGCCCGCGGATGATCAATTCATCCCGGTTGCCTTCACCCTGGGCCTGGATCACGCCCGGCACGTAGCGCGTCGCCTCGCCGATCGACTGGAATCCCTGGTCGCGGATTTGCTCCCGCGTGATGACCGTAACGGATTGCGGCGTGTCGATGAGCGGCGTCGGCGTCTTGGTGGCGGTGCGTGTCGCCTTGCCGAGATATCCGACCGTGACGCCGCCCTGCGGCTCGAGGCGCAGGGCGCTCCGAGCAAGACCCTCCACGGCCAATTCATCCAGCGCCACCGCGGCTGGCGTCTCCAGCACCGGCACGACCGGCTGTGCCTGTGCGGACGCCGCAAACACAGCGGCTGTTCCGGTCAAAAGTACACCCGCGACTTCATTCGTTCCGCGACGTCTCACGCTCTAGCCCCCGTCTTCTTGTCAATATTTGACGACGTCGTTCCGCCGCTGGGCGGTCATGACGGCATCGCCTGACGGGGATCAAGCGGGTGGTGGGCTTTAACAAACGACAGAATGGCAAGTTGTTCTTGGAATAATTATAGTATGATAACTAAGGCTATGCGTTTTAAGGCGATCGTCTTACTCTGGAAGAGATAAAACATAGATCATTGGAAGGATCTGTTGCCGAATGGCAACGGGCTATTTAAGAGCCATTATAATCCGCGCGATCTTGAGCGACCAAGTCGGGTTTCGTCCGCGAAGATCGTACGGCCACCCGCGACTCACAGCCGGCGGCGGCCTGGAGATGTCCCGGGGCCGAAGAGGCACCCGGAGATCTCGGAATTCGCAAGATGAAGGGTAGTCTCGGGGTGGGAGCCCTATCGGCTCGGGCGCAGCGTCGCAGCCGTCTCGGCGAGCCGCCGGATCGCGGCCGGATCGGGCTTGCCCGCAGGCACCACCCAGCTTCCGCCGACGCAGAGCACGGCCGGGTGGGCGAGCCACTCGCCCGCACTCGCCTCGGTGATGCCGCCGGTGGGGCAGAACCGCACCTGGCCGAAGGGGGCGGCCAGGGCCTTCAGCGCCTTCAGCCCACCGGCCGCTTCCGCCGGGAAGAACTTGAAGCGGTCGAGCCCGTGGTCGAGGCCGCGCATGATGTCGGCGGAGGTCGCGACCCCCGGCAGGTAGGCCACACCGGAGGCGAGCGCCGCCTCGGTCAGCGGCGCGGTCAGGCCGGGGCTGACGATGAACTTGGCGCCCGCACCGATGGCGGCATCGAGATCGCGCGCGTTCAGCACCGTGCCGGCACCGACCACCGCGCCCTCGACGCTCGACATCGCCCGGATCACGTCGAGCGCCGCGGGGGTGCGCAGCGTGACTTCGAGGGCGGTGAGCCCGCCGCTGACCAGCGCCTCGGCGATCGGCACCGCATCGGCGGCGTCCTCCACCACCAGAACGGGGATGACGGGAACGGAGCGCATCAGCGCGTCGATGGTGCTCATCGGGGTGTCCTCCGGTGTCGGTTCGGCGTCTTGCGGATCGTCTGGAGCCTCAGAGCCCGGCGGCGGCCAGCATCGCGGAGCCGCCACGCTCGGCGTCGTCGGCGCCCTGGCGCATGAAGGCGAACAATTCACGGCCGGTGCCGAGGCCGTCCGGGGGCTGCACAGCGTCCTCGCGGCCCTCCCACTCGGCCGGATCGACCAGCACCTCCAGCACGCCGTGCTCCGCCGAGAGGCGGATGATGTCGCCGTCGCGGATGCGGCCGATCGGGCCGCCGCCGACGGCCTCGGGGCTGAGATGGATCGCCGCCGGCACCTTGCCTGACGCCCCCGACATCCGCCCGTCGGTGACCAACGCAACCTTGTGGCCGCGGTCCTGCAGCACGCCCAGCGGTGGGGTGAGCTTGTGCAGTTCCGGCATCCCGTTGGCGCGCGGGCCCTGGAAGCGGACCACCACCACCACGTCCCGCTCCAGCTCCCCCGCCTTGAAGGCGGCGATGACATCGTCCTGATCCGAGAAGACGCGGGCCGGCGCCTCGATGGTGCGGCGCTCGGGATCCACCGCGCTGGTCTTGAAGGTGGCCCGTCCCAGGTTGCCCTTCACCAGCCGCATCCCACCATCCGGCTGGAAGGGGTTCGCGGGCGGACGCAGCATCGTCTCGTCCAGCGATTGGGCCGGCGCCGCCTCGAAGGTCAGGTCGTCCCCGTCCCCCAAAAGCTTCGGATCGCGGGCGTGGTCGCGCAGGCGCGTGCCCGCCACCGTGAGGATGTCGTCGTGCAGCAGGCCGGCATCGATCAGCGAGGCGATGACGTAGGACATGCCGCCGGCGGCGTGGAAGTGGTTCACGTCGCCCGCGCCGTTCGGGTAGACCCGCGCGATCAGCGGCACCACGCCGGAGAGCCGGTCGAAATCCTCCCAGTCGATGACGATGCCGGCGGCCCGCGCCATGGCCGGCAGGTGGATCGCGTGGTTGGTCGAGCCGCCGGTGGCGAGAAGCCCCACGATGGCGTTGATGATCGCCTTTTCATCGATGCAGCGCCCGAGCGGCCGGTAATCGTTGCCGTTCCAGCCGATCTCGGTGAGCCGGTGAATTGCGGAGCGCGTCACGGCTTGGCGCAGCCGCGTGCCGGGATTGATGAAGGAGGCGCCGGGCATGTGCAGGCCCATCACGTCCATCATCATCTGGTTGGAGTTCGCCGTGCCGTAGAAGGTGCAGGTGCCGGCCCCGTGATAGGAGGCGGATTCGCTCTCCAAGAGTTCCTTCCGCCCGACCTTGCCCTCGGCATAGAGCTGGCGGATGCGCTGCTTCTCCTTGTTGGCGAGCCCCGAGGGCATCGGCCCGGCCGGGATCAGGATCATCGGCAGGTGGCCGAAGCGCAAAGCTCCGATGATGAGACCCGGCACGATCTTGTCGCAGATGCCGAGCAGCGCCGCGCCCTCGAACATGCCGTGGCTGAGGGCGACCGCGGTCGAGAGCGCGATGGTGTCGCGGGATAACAGCGACAGCTCCATGCCGCGCTGTCCTTGCGTGACCCCGTCGCACATGGCCGGCGTACCGCCGGCGACCTGCGCCGTCGCCCCGACCTCACGAGCGAAAATCTTGATCTGCTCCGGGTAGCGTCCGTAGGGCTGATGCGCCGAGAGCATGTCGTTGTAGGCGGTGACGATGCCGATATTCATGGCGCGTCCCGCGATGATCGCCGGCTTGTCCTCACCGGAGGCCGCGAACCCGTGGGCGAGGTTTCCGCAGGCGAGCTTCGGGCGGTGCACGCCCGCCTCGCGCTCGCGTTCGATCAGGTCGAGATAGGCGCGGCGGCTGTCGCGGGAGCGCGCGATGACGCGCTCGGTGACCGCGGCGACTTCGGGGTGAAGCTCCGGCATGGCTCGTTCGCCTCGTTCGGATATCGACGGCACGGACAGGCCCGCAAGATCGGAGCCCGCGTTCCCCTTAACATGGAGAGAGTGCGATCAGCATCACGCCTGTGAGAACGTTTTCATCGACCCGTAGAAGCGGATTGTCGATCGGAGCTTTTGGTTGTCGGCGGCGATCGTGACGGCGCTGAGGCGCCACCCTCCCGTCGCGAACGCCCGGGCATTGGGTCCGTCGCGGGGTAGCCTAAAGCCAACGTCGTAAGGCTGAGCAGGCAGCCTTGGGCAGGCGGTAATCGATGGGATCGAATGTCTGATCCTGACCATCCCGTGCGCAAAAATGCCACCGCGCCGTCGCTGACCAGCACGGTGGCATTCATAGCGCTCTCAGGACCCGAGCACGTGGATCGACGGAGTGTCACCCGCTGATCCTCAGCCCTGATGTCATACTCGTTCGCGTCCAGTGACCGTGGCACGTTCATCGGCCCGTTGCGGCTCCCGAAGAACGGAAGCAGCAAACGACCTCACGCCCCCGGCGCGGCGGCGATGTCGCGCTCGACCTCGGCCGGATCAAGGTCGTAGCGGCGCGAGCAGAATTCACAGGTGATGGCGATGGTGCCGTCATCCGCCACCATGTCCCGCCGCTCCTGGGCCGAGAACGAGCGGATCATGCCCATCACCCGTTCCTGCGAGCAGCGGCAGCGCTCGACGATCGTCTGCGCGTCGAACACCCGCACGCCGCGCTCGTGGAACAGCCGGTAGAGCAGCCGCTCGCTCGACACCGCCGGATCGACCAGTTCGAGATCCTCGACCGTCCCGACGAGGCTGCGCGCCTCGGTCCAGGCATCGTCCTCGGCGGGTGCGCCGGTGAGGATCTCGTGACCCTCCGGCGCATCGCCGGGCGGAAGGTCGGCCTGGCGCATCCGGTCGGGTGAGGTCGGAAGGAACTGCACCAGCAGGCCGCCGGCCCGCCAGCGGCTCTCGCCGGCCTCCATCTGCTCGGCCACCGCGAGGCGCACCAGCGTGGGGATCTGCTCGGACTGCCGGAAATACTGGTGCGCGGCCTCCTCAAGGCTCTGCCCCTCCAGGGCAACGACGCCCTGATAGCGGCTCTGGGCCGGCCCCTGGTCGATGGTCATGGCGAGGTGACCCCGGCCCATCAGGTCGGCGGCGCGCGCTTTCGGGCCGAGGGCCGCCACCGGCTCCGCATCGAAGCGGGCGGTGGCGCGCACCCGGTCGGGCGCCTCGAAATCGACCACCAGCATATTCACCGGGCCGTCGGTCTTGGTCTGGAGCTGGAAGCGGCCTTCGAGCTTGAGCGAGGCGCCGAGCAGCACCGTGAGCGCTGCCGCCTCGCCGATCAGGCGCGCGACCGCGTCGGGATAGCCGTGGCGGCGCAGGATGGTGT
>JAGTAM010000703.1 GCA_023422485.1 Pseudomonadota bacterium
TCCGCCTCTACGGCCTGCCCGAAACCGGCGAACCGCGCGCCCTGGCACCGACGGAATGGACCGCGACCATCCACCCTGACGACGTCGTCGAGGCCTGGAACCGGATCCACCACGCCGTCGATAGCCAGACCCGCTTCATCGCCGAATATCGGGTGGGTGGGCGCTGGCTCTATACCTCCGGCCGCACCCTCTACGACGGCGACGGCCGGCCCTACCGGATGCTCGGGCTGCATCTCGACATCACCGAGCGCAAGGCGGCCGAGGCGGCCCTGCGCGCGGCCACCGCCGAAGCCCGCGCCGCCACGGTGGAGGCCGAGCGGGCGAGCGCGGCCAAGAGCGAGTTCCTCGCGGCCATGAGCCACGAGATCCGCACGCCGCTCAACGGCATCCTCGGCTATGCCGACCTCCTGCTCGACCGGCCCGGCCGAGACCCGGAGGATCAGCGCCGTCTGGAACTGATCCGCGTGTCGGGCGAAGCCCTCCTCACCGTGGTCAACGACGTTCTCGACGTCTCCAAGATCGAGGCCGGCCAGCTCGAACTCGATCCGCTTCCCTTCGCTCTCGCCAAGCTGATCGACGACACCGTCGCGATCATGCGCGGCAGCGCCCTCAAGAGCGCGCTCTCCGTCGAGGCGCGGATCGATCCCAACCTGCCCGCGAGCGTGATCGGCGACGCGAACCGCCTGCGGCAGGTGCTGTTCAACCTGCTCAACAACGCGGTCAAATTCACGCCGGCGGGCTCCGTCACGCTCAGCGTCCGCTACGAGGGATCCGTCCGCGGCGCCGAAGGCCTTCCCCTGGAAGCCCTGCGCTTCGAGATCAGCGATACCGGCATCGGCATCGCGCCCTCGCAGCGGCACCGGCTGTTCAAACCCTTCAGCCAGGTCGACGGCTCGATCAGCCGGCGCTTCGGCGGGTCGGGGCTCGGCCTCGCGATCTGCCACCGCCTCGTCCCCATGATGGGGGGCGAGATCGGGGTCGAGAGCTTGGAGGGCGTCGGCTCGACGTTCTGGTTCACCCTGGCCCTGCCGCGCGGCGCCGCGGCGCCCGTGGCCGAGGCCGCCATCCTCACCCGCCGCCCGGATGCGGCGGAGGGCGTCCGTCTGCTGCTCGTGGAAGATGTCCCGATCAACCAGACGCTGGCCCGCGCCGTGCTGGAGGCGGAGGGCTATCGCGTCGATGTGGCGGGCGACGGGCACGCGGCGCTCGCGGCCGTCGAGGCGGCCTACGACCCGGACGGCGGCACCGCCCCCTACGCCGTCGTGCTGATGGACGTGCAGATGCCGGGGATGGACGGCCTGACCGCCACCCGCCGGATCCGAGCCATGGCGGGCCCCGCCGCCCGCCTGCCGATCGTGGCGATGACGGCGAACGTCCTCGACGGACAGGTGCACGACCTGATCGCGGCGGGCATGGACGACCATGTCGGCAAGCCCTTCAAGCGTGCCCAGCTCCGCGCCGTGATCGAGCGCTGGCGGGCCGTCGGCGCGGAGCGGGCGCGCGAAGAGGCGGCGGTCACCGGGGCTCCCCGGCCGGACGACAGGCCTTCCCCCTTCCGCCCTCAGCCCGTGCTCGGGCCCGGCAAGCCCGGTGATGGCCCCGTGCTCGATCAAGCCGCCTTCGCCACCGTGCAGGACACGATGGGCCGCGAGCGCGTGCTGTCGCTCCTCTCGCTGCTCGAGCTCGATCTCGAACTGCGCTTCCTCCCGGAGGGCGTCGAGCCGAACCGGATCGAGTTCGACCGGGAGCAGCTCGCCTACGACGCCCACGCCATGGTCGCGGCGGCGGGCGCCCTCGGCTTTGTCGCCCTGTCCGATCTGTGCCGCGAGATCGAGGCGGCCTGCCGGGACGGCGGCGACCTGCCCGGCCTGATCCACCGCCTCGCGACGCTGCGGACGGATACGCTCGGAGCGATCCGAGCGCTGCGGGCGGCGTGAGGGAGCAACAAGGATCTTCCGCGTCTTGAGATCGCCGCTCCGCCGCGCCACCTGACAGCCCGTCCCGCTTCCGCACCGAAGCCCGCCGCCAGAGCCCGCCTTGCCGCCTCTCCTCGACTTCGCCGCGCAAGCGGGTTCCGCGATCAAGGCCTTCGCGGAAGCCTCCAGCGATCTGCTGATCCAGCCGACGCTGCGCCTCGGCGTCACCGGCCTCGCCCGCTCGGGCAAGACGGTGTTCACCACCGCCCTGATCCACCATCTCGTCGAGGGCCACGCCTTGCCCGCCTTCGAGCCGGCGCAAGCCGGCCGCCTGCGCCGGGCCCGCCTCGTGCCGCAGCCCGACGACGACGTGCCGCGCTTTCCCTTCGAGGAGAATTTCTCGGCGCTGACCGAGGCGCGGCGCTGGCCGGGCTCGACCGACCGGATCAGCCAGTTCCGCCTCGCGATCGAGTACGAGCGCGCGGGCGGATGGCGCAGCGGCCCGGCGACACTGATGCTCGACGTCGTGGACTATCCCGGCGAGTGGCTGCTCGATCTGGCGCTCGTCGATCAGAGCTACGTGGCGTGGTCGCGCGCCACCATCGCCGGCACCCGCCGGGCGGGCCGGGCCGAGATCGCCGCGCCCTGGCTCGCGGTGATGGCGGAGCTCGATCCGACCGCGCCCCTCGACGAGGTGGTGGCCGAGCGTGCCGCCAACGCCTTCAAGGCCTATCTCGCGGCCCTGCGTGCGGGCGCGGAATCGGTCGCCACCACCCCGCCGGGGCGCTTCCTGATGCCCGGGGACCTCGCCGGCTCGCCGATGCTGACCTTCGCCCCGCTCGACCGGCTGGAAGAGGTGCAGGCGCCCGGCAGCCTCGGCGCCCTGATGGAGCGGCGCTTCGAGGCCTATAAGAGCAAGGTGGTGGAGCCGTTCTTCCGCGAGCATTTCCAGCGAGTCGACCGCCAGATCGTGCTGGTG
>JAGTAM010000007.1 GCA_023422485.1 Pseudomonadota bacterium
GGCTTCAATTACGAACTCTTCCTCGACGAGAAGGGCCAGAAGATCTCGAAGTCGAAGGGCAACGGCCTGACCATCGACGAGTGGCTGACCTACGCCACGCCGGAATCGCTCGCGCTGTTCATGTACAACAAGCCGCGCGAGGCCAAGCGCCTGTTCTTCGACGTGATCCCGCGCCACGTCGACGAGTACGACAATTTCCTGGGCCGCTTCAGTGGCCAGGAGGCCAAGCATCGGCTCGGCAACCCGGTCTGGCACCTGCATGCGGGCGAGCCGCCGGCGGTCGAGACCATCGACGAGGCCGGCACAACGCTCTCCTTCGGCATGCTCCTCAACCTCGTGGCGGTGGCCAATGCCGAGGATGAGGCGGTGCTGTGGGGCTTCATCCGCCGCTACGCGCCGAATGTCGGGCCGGAGACGCATCCGCGGCTCGCCGGGCTCGTGACGCGGGCGCTCGCCTACTACCGCGACTTCGTGCGGCCGCAGAAGCAGTACCGCGCCCCGACCGAGGAGGAGGCCGCGGCCCTGCGCGACCTGGCGCAAACGCTCGCCGAGCACGAGGGCTCGACGGATCCGGAGGCGCTGCAGGCCATCGTCTACGAGGTCGGAAGGCGCCACTTCCCCGATCTGTCGGGCAAGGCCAAGAGCCCGGACGGGCGGCCCGGTGTCGCGAAGACATGGTTCGCCTCGATCTACAACGTGCTGTTCGGCGAGGCGCAGGGACCGCGCTTCGGCTCGTTCATCGCGCTCTACGGCGTGGCGGGCACGCGGGCTTTGATCGAGAAGGCGCTGAGCGGCGCCTTGGTAGCCGAGCACGCAGCCTTCCTGGAGAACCGCAAGGCCGCGGCGGCGTGAGCGGCAGACGGGGCGGCAGGGTCAGGATGACGGTGCTGGCAGGCCTCCTCGCTGCCCTGTTCGGCACCTCCGCCTCTGCGCAGGTCTCGCAGGGCATCAAGGCCTACGCGCGGGGTGACTACCCGGCGGCGATGCGCGCCTTCGAGGCCGGGGCCGCGAAGGGTGACCCGCAAGCGCTCTACAATCTCGGTGTCGCCTATGCAGAAGGGCGCGCCGTGCCGGCGGATCCGGCCCGCGCCCTCGACTACTACCGGCAGGCGGCACAGGGCGGCAGCGTCCTCGCCGCCTTCAACCTGGGCCAGGCCTACCGGAAAGGGCAGGGCGTTGCCGCCGACCCGGCGCAGGCCGCGCGCTGGTACGAGCGGGCGGCCAAGGGCGGGCACTACAAGGCCGGCAACGAGCTCGGCATCCTCTACATCGAGGGCAAGGGCGTGCCGCGCGATCCCGTCGAGGGCATGGCCTGGATCTACCCGGCCACCCACGCCTCGATCATGGACGAATCCGCCACGGCCAATGCGATCCAGGCAGCGGGGATGCTCGACCGGGCCCAGATCCAGGAGGCGCAGGCGCGGGGAAAGATGTATTTCCAGCGCTACATCGCGCCGAACCAGGCGGTGGTGCGGGCGCTGTCGAGGGGCTGAGCGACGCCGTCCGCCGCGAAACCATCCGCCCTGCGGCTCACGAGCGACGTCCGATCAGGAAAGCTCGGCCGGCCGGCTCCCGATGATCGCCCGCGGCAGCTCCCCGTCGCTATCGGCGCCGCGCGGCGTCGCCGGAGCATCGGCAATGTTCCGCCGCCGGCCGGCAAGCCTCCGTATCCCCGCATCGAGCGCCGCCGCCAGCCCGATGCCGACGGCATAGGCGAGGATGTTCCACGGCGAGAAGACCCGCCCGAGCAGCAACTGGCCCGCCAGTGTCAGGCGGAACGCGTCGAGCTCCGGCGTGTGGACGAGGCGGAACAGCTCGACCAGTCCCGCGAGAGCCAAGGCGGCGGCGGCGAGCCGGCCAACAGCGGTCGTCGGGCGGAGGAAGGCGACGAGCCCGTAGACCATCGCGCCCCACAGCACCGAGCCCGCATATTTCACGACCTCCCTCGGCAGACCGAGCGGCAGATAACGCACGCCGATTCCCGCCGCGATCACGGCAAGGACGGCGGCAGCGAGGCGGAAACGGCGGGATCGGAGGATCGGCATCGCGGTGGTTTACAGGGCGGGAGCCGCCCGGTATCACCCCCGGCCACACCGATAGTCGAGTTTCACACCAGATGCGCGCCGAGATCGAGCAGGCCTCGGATGCCGCCAAGCAGTCTATAGGACTGCTGAGGAGGCATCTTTGACTGGGACACCGTCGATAAACGCCTCGCGGAGCTGAACGCCGCGTCCGAGAATCCCGACCTCTGGAACGATCCGGAGGCCGCACAGAAAGTCATGCGCGAGCGCCAGGAGCTCGACGAGGCCGTTACCGCGATCAAGAAGCTCGAGCAGGATCTCGAGGACGCCGCGACGCTGATCGAACTCGGCGAGATGGAGGGCGACCAAGCCTCCATCACCGAGGGCGAGAACGCGATCAAGGCGGTCGAGAAGGAGGCCGCGAGCCGGCAGGTCGAGACGCTGCTCTCGGGCGAGGCCGACGGCTTCGACACCTATCTCGAAGTCCATGCAGGCGCCGGCGGCACCGAGAGCCAGGACTGGGCCAACATGCTCCAGCGCATGTATGCCCGCTGGGCCGAGCGCCGGAAGTTCAAGGTCGAGATCGTCGAGATGACCGACGGCGAAGAGGCCGGGATCAAGGGCGCCACGCTCCTGATCAAGGGCCACAACGCCTATGGCTGGCTCAAGACCGAATCGGGCGTGCATCGCCTCGTGCGCATCTCGCCCTACGATTCGAACGCGCGGCGGCACACCAGCTTCGCCAGCGTCTGGGTCTATCCGGTCATCGACGACCGCATCGAGATCGAGATCAAGGAATCCGACTGCCGCATCGACACCTACCGGTCGTCCGGCGCCGGCGGCCAGCCCGTGAACACGACCGACTCGGCGGTGCGCATCACGCACATCCCGACCGGCATCGCGGTCGCGTGCCAGCAGGAGCCCTCGCAGCACAAGAACCGGGCGACCGCCTGGAACATGCTCCGCGCCCGCCTCTACGAGCTCGAGCTGAAGAAGCGCGAGGAAAAGGCGAATGCCGAGCAGGCGACCAAGACCGATATCGGCTGGGGCCACCAGATCCGCTCCTACGTGCTGCAGCCGTACCAGCTGGTGAAGGACCTGCGCACGGGCGTGACCTCGGGCGTTCCGTCCGATGTGCTCGACGGCGATCTCGA
>JAGTAM010000035.1 GCA_023422485.1 Pseudomonadota bacterium
GCGCACCCGGTCTTGGCATCTGGTTCTGGGCGCTAGGGGGAATCGACACAGATTCAAGCACAATTATGGTGAAGACCCCTCCGGGATCCGGTTCGGCAGCGATCCTGTCCTGTTCCAGGCGCCGCAATCCTTGTGCGTCAGGACGCTCCGGCGAGCGAGCCGGCCAGACCGGACGAAATGCCGTTTCTCACAAGCTTTGCCGAAACGAACCGGGCCTTCGGACGGTTGATAGGGCGTTCCCGCGCCCGTTGCCCGTGCCCGATGGCGCAGGGCGGCCAGGACCCATGGCACAAGACGCATGGCACGCGACGCGTGGCACAAATTGCGTGGTTAAGAGTGAGGAGAGCGGTTTGACCGGATCGGATGAAGGCGTGTCGAGCGGAGCCTCCCCCAACACGATGAATGCGGCCCAGTGCCGGGGCGCCCGCGGGCTGCTCGGCTGGTCGGAGACGGAATTGGCCCGTCGTTCGGGGCTGGACGAGGGTTTCGTAAAGGGGTTCGAGGCCGGCACCGGCGATCCCGCCTCCGGCCAGGTCGAGGCCTTGCGCAGCGCCCTGATGCAGGGCGGCGTCGTCTTCACCAACGGCGCGACGCCGGGCGTGCGGCTCTCCGAGCAGCAGCGGGGCGGCGACGAGGGCACGCGGGTCGATCAGCTCACGACCGAGAACGACCGCTGAGGGACGACCTTACCCCGTCGCCAGGGCCTTGAGGTCGAAGTTCGGGTCGGCGGCCTGTTCCGGCGTCAGCGCCTTGCCCGAGGCGAGCAGGCGCCGGGCGGCCATGTGGTCGGCAGGGCGATCCACCGATTCGACGGCGCTCAGCGCGTCATCGCGGAAGCGGAACACCGAGAAGCCGGCCCCGATTCGGCGCAGGACGCTCGCGTCGCCCGGCGCGGCAAGCCCGGCGATCTGGAGCTTGCGCGGTCCCTGGTCACTCCAGAACCACGGTACCGCGTCGTAGGCGGCGGCACGCCCGGTGAGGCGCGCGGCGAGGCAGCGGCCCTGATCGACCGCGTTCTGCACCGATTCGATCCGCACCCGGTCGCCGCCGGGCATTCCAGTGGCGAAGCGGCTGGGGAAGCGGACGCAGTCGCCGATGGCCGAGATCGCCGGATCGCCGGTGGCGAGGAAGGCATCGACTTCGATGCCGTCGCGGACGGCGAGGCCGGCCTCCGCGGCGAGTTCCTGGTTCGGCACCACGCCGATGCCGACGAGCACGAGGTCGGCGGGCAGGGCCTGCCCGTCGGCGGTCCGCACGACGGCGACCTGCCCCGCCTCGCCCTGGATGGCGGTGACGCCCGCCCCTAACAGGAAGCGGACGCCGGCCTCCTCGTGGAAGGCGCGGAACGCCTCCGAGGTCTCCGGCGAGACCGCCCGCACCATCACCCGCTCGGCCGCTTCGATCACCGTGACAGAGAGGCCGCGGGCGGCGCAGACCGCCGCGAATTCAAGGCCGATGAAGCCGGCCCCCACCACCACGATCCGACGGATGCCCTCGATCGCGGACCGCAGGGCATCGGCGTCGTCGAGGGAGCGAAGCTGACGCACGCCCGCGAGATCGGCACCCGGCACCGGCAGCGCCCGGTTGCGGGTGCCGGTGGCCAGGATGAGATGGTCGTAGGCGAGGGGCCCGCCCTCCGAGAGCAGCAGGCTGCGCTCCGCCCGGTCGATCGCCGTCACCCGCGTCCCGGACCGGTGGTCGATGCGATGCTCGGCGAAAAAGCTCTCCTGCCGCAGGAGCAGGCCGCGGGCATCGGTCTTGCCGGCGAGATAGGCCTTCGACAGAGGCGCGCGCTGGTAGGGAAGCTCGGCCTCCTCGCCGACCATGGTCAGGCTCCCGGAAAATCCGGCCTCCCGCAGGGAAGGGGCGGCCTGGAAGCCGGCCTGTCCCGCCCCGACGATGACGATCGATTCCACTGCTCCGCTCATTCGCCCGCCTCGGCCGGACTCGGCACTGCCTTGGGCGCCGGTGCCTGCGCCGTCCCTTCCGCGAAGAAGCCGCCGGGAATGGTCGGCAGGAAGCGGCGCCCCTCATGCGCGAGATAGTCCCAGAACGCGTCGGAGGCCGGGCCGAGCACCTTGTCGGCGCGGCGCACGACGTACCAGTCCCGACGGATCGGCAGGCCCTGCACGTCGAGGATCACGAGGCGTCCGCTCTCGATCTCCGCCGCCACCGAGTGGCCGGACAGCAGCGCGATCCCGAGCCCGGCCATCACCGCCTGTTTCAGCGTCTCGTTCGAGCCCGAATCGATCCCGAGCTTGGCCCGGCGGATCATCACGCCGCTCATGAACTCCTCGAACACCGAGCGGGTGCCCGAGCCCTCCTCACGCACGAGGAAGGATTCCTCCGCCAGATCCGCGCGCGTCAGCCCGCGGCGTCCGGCCATCGGGTGGTTGGGGGCGGCGATCAGCACCAGGGGATGGGGCCCGAAGGTCTCCGCCTCGATGGCGAAGTCCCGCGGCGGGCGGCCCATGATGGCGAAATCGATATCGTAGTTGCGCAGCGCCTCGATCGTATCCTGGCGATTGCCGACGGTGAGCGAGATCTCGACCTTCGGGTGGGTCTCCATGAACCCCGCGATCACCTGCGGCGCGAAGTACTTCGCCGTCGAAACCACGCCGAGGCCGACCCGGCCGCCGCCGCCGCCCTTGAGCGTCCGCAGCCGGTCGGTGCAGGTCTCCAGCACGGTGTTGATGCTGTTGATCGCCCACAGCATCTCGCGGCCGGCATCCGTCGGCTTGAGGCCGGTCGGCGTGCGATCGAACAGGAGCAGGCCGGCCTCCTCCTCGAGCTGGCGGATGCGCGCGTAGAGCGCGGCGGAGGTGACGTTCAGCTCCTGCGCGGCCCGCGTCATGGTGCCGAGCCGCGCGACTGCGGCGACCGCCTGAAGCTGCTTGAGCGAGAGATTGCGCATGCCTCGTTTTTAGTTTTTTTGCGGGGCACCACAAGTTTTTTTAGAAAACCTTCGACAGCACTCTCCTGCCGTCTGGCGCTGCGGCCTCGCCACAGAGTATCATAGTGGCAGACGGGCCTGCACGCCTCCGCGCACGCATGGCCGGCAAGAACGCCGCGCAGGACCTCAGGTGTCCCGCGGCCGCGACGGGAGCGAGCCTTAAAACGATGACGAAGCCGTACGGGTCATCCCTCGACGATCATCTCGACGCCGAGGTAGCGCGCGACGCCTCGCTGGCCGACACCGCCGCCACGATCCGGGCGCTGGCCGCCGCCGCGATCGATGTCAGCGAGACCGTCGGCCGCGGCTCGCTGGCGGGCGATCTTGCCGCCCAGGGCGAGCACAACAGCGACGGCGACGTGCAGAAGGCGCTCGACGTGATCGCCCACAAGCGCTTCATGCAGGCGCTGGAGGAAGCTCCCGTGGCGCAGGTCGCCTCGGAGGAGGCCGAGGACGTCGTCGAGCTGAAGCCCGACGCGCCGCTGGCAGTGGCGATCGATCCGCTCGACGGCTCGTCCAATATCGGCGTCGGCATGGTGGTCGGCACCATCTTCGGCATCCGCCCCGTGACGCGGGGCGAGGACGTGAACGCCTCGTTCCTGACGCCGGGCACGACGCAGACGGCGGCGGGCTTCGTCGTCTACGGCCCGGCCACCACCTTCGTCGTCACGCTCGGCAACGGCACCCGCATCTTCACCCTCGACCGGGCGGACAAGGTCTTCCGCCTCACCCACGACGCGATGAAGATCGTGCCCACCGCCAACGAGTACGCGATCAACGCCTCGAACGTGCGGCATTGGGACGGACCGGTGAAGTCCTTCATCGAGGATTGCCTGCGCGGCTCGGAAGGCCCGCGCGACCGCGACTTCAACATGCGCTGGACCGCCGCCCTGGTGGCGGACGCGCAGCGCGTCCTGATCCGCGGCGGCGTGTTCCTGTATCCGGGCGACAACCGGAAGGGCTACGCGCAGGGCCGCCTGCGCCTCCTCTACGAGACCGCCCCCATCGCCTTCTTGATCGAGCAGGCGGGCGGCTTGGCCACCGACGGCCAGCACCGCATCATGGAGCGGGTCGCCTCCAAGATCCACGTGCGCTCGCCGCTGGTGTTCGGCTCCACCGAGGAGGTCGAGTGCGTGGCCAAGTACTATGACGGGCGCCAGCCCAGCGCCGGCCGCTCACCCCTGTTCGGCCAGCGCGGCTTGATGCGGAGTTGATCAAGGGGTGCTTCGTCCCCGACCTACAGTCGGAGACGAAGCGTCCGGCGGACGACCGCCGCCGCGAAGGTTAGTCCCTCCTGCGCGCGGGCAGAAGACGATCATTCGGGATGATCGCTTTCTGGAACCCAGCACTCGGCCCGATTCATCTGAAAAGCCCATGTCGGCGCGTCATCCCATCATCTCGGTCACCGGCTCCTCAGGGGCCGGAACCACCTCCGTCCGCAACACCTTCGAGCAGATCTTCCGTCGGGAGGATGTCAGCGCCGTCTACATCGAGGGCGATGGCTTCCACGCCTTCGACCGCGACACCATGCGCGCGATGATGGCCCACGAGCCGACGCTGAGCCACTTCGCGCCGCGGGCCAACCTCCTGCCGGAGCTGGAGGAGGTGTTTCGCAGCTACAGCGAATCCGGCACCGGCCGCACCCGGCACTACGCCCACGACGACGGGGACGCGGCCCGCTACGGCGTGCCGGTGGGCTCCTTCACGCCGTGGGAGCCGTTCCAGCCGGGCTCGGACCTGTTGTTCTACGAGGGCCTGCACGGCTGCGTGGTCGACAACAACGTCGATCTCGCCCGCTATCCCGATCTTAAGATCGGGGTGGTGCCGGTGATCAACCTCGAATGGATCCAGAAGCTGCACCGGGACCGCTCGACCCGTGGCTACTCGACGGAGGCCGTCACCGACGTGATCCTGCGCCGGATGCCCGACTACGTGCAGACGATCTGCCCGCAATTCTCTTGGACGGACATCAACTTCCAGCGGGTGCCGACGGTGGACACCTCGAACCCCTTCATCGCCCGCTGGATCCCGACCGCAGACGAGTCGATGGTGGTGATCCGGTTCAAGGATCCGAAGGGAATCGATTTTTCCTATCTCGTCTCGATGATCCACGACAGCTTCATGAGCCGGGCCAATTCCATCGTCATCCCCGGCGGCAAGCTCGATCTGGCGATGCAGCTCATCCTGACGCCGATCATCATGCAATTGGTGGAGCGGCGGCGGCGGCTGGCGTGAGCCTGCCCATCGAGGAGGATCGCGCGCATCGTTCCCTCTAGAATTGTCAGACCGCGCTTTTCTGGCAGACTTGCCATTCCTCATGATAGAGCATCGTCCCGAAAGGTGGCTCCCGGCTTTCGGAGAAAGGCGATGCACAGGCAAGAGGAGAGATCATCGTGCTGGATCCGATATCGAGCACGATGTTCGAGGCAGGTTCAGCCAATGTAGGTGTAGCCCATATAGCGCTTGGCCTCGATCGGGTCGTGGCCGAGCCGTTCGGTGAGCTTCCGGCGCAGCTTGCTCACATGGCCCTCGATCACGCTCTCCTCGACGCCGTTGCTGTAGACGCCGTAGACCACGTTGAAGACCTGAGTCTTGGTGAGCCGGCGCCCACGGTTGCGCACGAGATATTCGAGGATATGGCGCTCCCGCCGCGGCAGCGAGAGCGGCACGCCGTCGATCTCGGGGTCGCGCCCGTCGTGGAAGACCTTGAGCCGGTCGGACGCCTTGGCCTCGCCCGCGCTCTCGCCCTCCGCCTCGCCCTGCGGAACGGCGCCGTTGACCCGGCGCCAGATCGCCTCGGACCGGGCCAGGATCTCGCGGACATGGACGGGCTTGGG
>JAGTAM010000108.1 GCA_023422485.1 Pseudomonadota bacterium
CCGGCCTTCTGCGCGATCTCGGCCTCCTGCTCGGCGATGAGCTGGCGGGCCGGCTCGTCGCCGTCGAGGCCGCCCAGGATTTCCATCGGCACGCGCCGGTTCGAGGCGCGTGTGCCGTCCGCGATGACGACGTCGAAGAGGACGAAGCCGCGCTGCTGCGGCAGAGATTTGGTGCGCTTGGACATGTGCGCTGATAGGCGGCCTTCAGCGATTTGAGCAATGGCGGCGGACGCAGGCGGGGCCATACACCGCGGTCGGCCGGAAAGGGCAGTGATGAACGAGTGGGTTCACCTCGCAACCGGTGATGTGCCCGGCGGAGGCAAGAGTCTCGCCTTGATGCAGCGGGGCAGCGAGTTCTCGATCGTCGTCGGCACCATCGAGCTGATGAACAGCACGCGCGGCGATTCAGAGGAGGCACTGGCCTCGCTCACCTGCGCCCGGCTGTCGGAAACGCCGGCGCCGCGCGTGCTGATCGGCGGTCTGGGCATGGGTTTCACGCTGCGCGCCGCGCTACAGGGGCTCGGGCCGGATGCCCGGATCGTCGTGGCCGAACTGGTCCCGGCGGTGGCGGCTTGGGCACGCGGACCGCTGGCCCCGGTCTTCGGCGATTGCCTGGATGATCCGCGGGTCGAACTTCGCGAACTCGACGTGAACCGACTGATCCAATCCGAGCCGGCCGGATGGGACGCCGTCCTCCTCGATGTGGATAACGGTCCGGAGGGCCTGATGCGAAAGGCCAACGACCGGCTGTACGACGAGTGGGGTCTGAAGCGGGCGCAATGGGCGCTCAAGCCGGGCGGCACGCTCGGGGTGTGGTCGGGCTCGCCGGATCGGAAGTTCAAGGCACGGCTTCAGCGCCTCGGCTTCGCCGTCGAGGAGGTGCGCTTGTCGGCGAGCGGTTCGAGCGGGCCGCGCCACGTTGTCTGGCTCGCAACACGGCCTTGATCTCAAGGGAGCAGTGCTCAGTCGACGGATCCGGCGACGCATCGCAGCATCGCCGGAAGGGCTCGCGGGTCAGCGGTCGGCCTTCTCGCCGGCAACCGTGAGGTTGATGTAGCGCTTCGTCGTCGGGCCGATCAGGTCGCGCACGCGGCGCGCCATCGCCTCCTCTTCCTGAAGCGATTGCCGGAACCCCGTCAGGCTTCCGCCCTGTCCGGCCGCCTCGCCGATGGTGAGCAGGGATTCGTAGGCGGCGATCTCGAAATTCTCGAAGGCGTGGTTGGCGTAGGTGTTCTTCAGGATCTCGTCCTGCGCTGGGGTGTGGCCCAGCGCCATCATGTTGCCGACGAAGCCGAGAATGCCTTCCTTGATCGTCGAGGGGCTGTCGCCGAGCGACTGGAGCGCTTCTTCCAGGCGCGTCCGCTGGCCGTGCGTCTCCTCGATGTGGCGGCGCAACGCCTCCTCCATCTCAGGATAGCGGGTGAGCCGCTCCACCTGACGCTCCATGATCTGCAGGGCCTGCATTTCGAGGGCATGGGTGTTCTTGAGGGCGGTAACGTAGATTTCGCGCGTATCGAGCGCCATCGTCGGCTTCTCCTGTACGAGGGGGAGTGGATGCACCGGCCGGGAGCGCCCGGCCGGGCTTTCGGCCGGACGCGTACCTGATCAGCCGATCTGCTCGCTCTGGGCACCGCTGTCGGGCCGGGCCGGACCGAGCACCGGCTCCTGACCCATCGGCGCATTCTGGACCACGTTGAACTCGCCCTTGCCATCGAGAGAGCGACCGCTCGTCCAGCGGCCTTCCGGCGGCGGAACGCCGTCACGGTTGGTGGCGAAGAAGCTGTAATTGTACTTCTGGTTCTCCTCCGATTGCGGGAAGGAGTTCGGGATCGGCAGGGCACCCTCGTGACCGCCGACCTCCTCGATGACCGAGAGCCATTGCTGCTGGTGCATCGTGTCGCGGGCGATGAGGAAGCTCCACATGTCCTTCATGCCGGGATCGTTGGTGGCGTTGGACAGGCGCACGGCGAGCGTCCGGCCCGTCGCCTCGGCGGCGACGTTGCAATACATATCGGCCGCGAGGTTTCCGCTGGCGTAGATGTGGTTCATGTCGAATGGCACGCCGTCGGAATTGCCGGGGAAGGCGGCCATGCCTGAGGAGAGCAGGTGCTTGTGCAGCATGCCCTCGGCGATGTGGCGCGGGTTCTCACCACCCATCACGGCGCCGACGATGGCATCGGCCGCGCCGGCCTCCTGAACCTTTGTCGGCGCGTTCTCCAGGTTCATCGCAACGGCGGTCGCGAGCATCTCGATGTGACCGAGCTCCTCCGATGCGGTGTGGAGAAGCATATCGCGATACTTGGTGTTGGGCGCGCGATTGCCCCAAGCCTGGAAGAAGTACTGCATACAGACGCGGATTTCGCCCTCGACACCGCCGATCGCCTGCTGCAGCATCCGGGCATAGATCGGATCCGGGCTTTCGACCCGCACAGGATATTGGAGACGCTTGTCGAAATAATACATCAGCTCGATTTCCCAAAAGTGCGAAGCGCAGCTCACATGGCGGAGCAAAACCGGGTCTTCCGACCCGGCTATCTCTCGGCTTCTGGTTCGGGAAATCGCCGTATGGGCGCTTTGTTCAGCAGAAAATCAGCGAAATAGCGACGCGATCATATGTTGTGCTGATATAGCAAGATGCATAATGTGTCTTTTTCATAATATGCTTTTCGACCGCCAGCCGGAAGCGTTGCAGGTTCGACCGGCATCGTCACGCGGCGAGAGGCGGTTCAGGCAGCGTTCCGGCCTAGATTCGCGACGAGGTCGCGGATCGAAGCAGCGGAAACGGGACGGCTGAACAAATATCCTTGCCCCTCCTCGCATCCTTCGAGCCGCAATTGTTCGAGCTGCGCTTCGGTCTCGATGCCTTCGGCGGTGGTCGTGATGCCGAGGCTGCGCCCGAGGCCGATCACGGAGCGCACGATCAGGCGTGCGTTCCCGGTCGCGTCGAGGTTGCGCACGAAGGATTGGTCGATCTTGATCTTGTCGAAGGGGAAGCTCTGGAGGTAGCTCAGGGACGAAAACCCGGTGCCGAAATCGTCCATCGCCACCCGCACGCCGAGGCGCTTGAGGGTGTGAAGCGTCGCCAGCGTCGTCACGCTGTCGTTGAGCAGAACCGATTCCGTGATCTCCAACTCCAGGCGATGTGCCGGCAGGCCGCTGGCGGAAAGCGCCTCCATCACCGCCCGGACCACGGCGGCATTCTTGAACTGCACGGCGGAGACGTTGACGGCCACGCCGATGCCGCTCGGCCAAGCCGCGGCCTCGCTGCAGGCCTTGCGCAGGACCCATTCGCCGATCTGACTGATGATTCCGGTTTCCTCGGCCAGCGGAATGAAGTCGGCAGGAGAGACGTATCCGCGCTCGGGATGGCGCCAGCGCAGCAGCGCTTCGCAAGTCGAGATCCGCTGCTGGTCGAGCTTGACGATCGGCTGGAAGACGAGCTCGAACTCGTTGTTGTCGACAGCCTTGCGCAGGTCGCTTTCCAGGGCGCGACGCTTGCGCAGTTCGAGGTCCATCTCCTCCTCGAAGAACGACCAGCATCCGCGCCCGGTGGCCTTGGCGCGGTAGAGAGCGAGGTCGGCGCTTTTGAGAAGCTTCTCCGGGCTCGTCCCGTGTTCCGGCGCGAGCGAGATACCGATGCTGACGCCCACGATCACGGTGTGTCCATCGAGCAGGAACGGCTGCTGGAACGCGGCGATCAGGCGTCTGGCGAGCGCACTCGCATCGCTCCGCACCTGCGTGCCGGCCTGAACGATGGCGAACTCGTCGCCGCCTAGCCGCGCCACGAGATCGGTCTCCCGCAGGCAGCCTTGGAGCCGCTCGGCGACGCTGCGCAGCAGGCCGTCGCCGATCGGATGACCGAGCGTGTCGTTGACCTCCTTGAAGCGGTCGAGGTCGAGGCAGAGGGTCGCAAAGCCCGGACCGGCCCCCTCGACCAAACGCGTCGCGGCCTCCTCCAGGCGCTCGCTGAACACCATGCGGTTGGCCAGACCCGTCAGCGCGTCGCGGCGCGCCATGGTGATGATCCGCTCCTCCGCCTCGTAGCGCTGGGTGACGTCCTCGTAGGTGGCGATCCAGCCACCTTCGGCGGTCGGCTGCTGCTTGAGCGAGACGATGCAATCCTTTCGGATCGGACAGCAGAGCGATCCGCTGACCCCGCGCTGGAGCAAGGATTGCTGCTGCAACAAGAGGTCGACGGCTCGACCGTCATCGGATGCGGCTTCGACGAGGCGGGTGACCTCATGGAGACTCATGCCCGGGCGCAATAAGGCGGCATCGATGCCGAGCATGTCGCAAAAGCGACGGTTGTAGACGAGCAAGCCGCCCTCGGCATCGTAGAGGCAGAGCCCCTGGAGCATGTTGCTGAGGGCCGCATCGAGCTGAGAATTGCTGCGCTTGAGCTGCTCCTCCTGCTCCTTGAGCAGAGACATGTCGCTGCAGACGGCCACGAAGCCGCCTCCCCGCGTGGGGCTGCGGCTGATGCGCAGCCAACGCCCGTCGGCGCTCCGCGTCTCGGCCGTCAAGCTCCCGGTTCCGGGCATCGCAAGAAGGGTATCCGCGACCGCCGAGCCGCTGGCACTCGACAGCGAGCGATTTTGCGTGTCGGCCGGATCGAGCCCGAGCAGTGCCGCTGCCCGATCATTGGCGAGGACGATGCGGCCCGCGGCGTCGACGACGACGATTCCCTCGATCGACCCCTGCACCGCATCGGCCAGAAGGCTCTGGGCGGAGCGCCGTTGGGCCACCTCCTCCTGCATCATCGCCGCGATGTTGTCGCGCATCACTGCCATGGCGCGCAGCAGCGCACCGAACTCGTCGGCACCGCCCTCGGGCACCTTCACGGTCAGCTCGCCCGCCGCGATGCGGCTGGCCACCGTCGAGGCGTCCGCCACCGGCCGAACGATCTGCCGCAGCAGGAGCAGGGCGACGATCCCGGTGAGGACGATGGCGGCCGACGTCACGAAGACGCTCAATCGAACGTCGCGATCGACGATCGCCCGCGCGGCCTGCCGGTAGGAGAAGCCGTCTCCGGCGGTGAAGTTGATCAGGAGGTCGATATGCTGCTCGGCCACCGCCGCATGGGCGTCGAGCGCCTGCCAGACGTCGGTCGTCTGCTGATCCGGGCCGAATTCGCGTCGGGCGGCGAGCCAGTGCATGACGGCATCCTTCGCCGCGGCCGCCTCCCGCGTGGCGCGCTCCGATTGAGCGCGACCGGCCGCGATCTCGAGATCCTCCTCGAACGATTGCGTCAGGGTCTCGATCCGCGTTTCGAGCGTGCGCCGCTCCTCGGCATCCCCGGCGAGGCGCGCGCGGGCAACCGTGGCTTGCAACGCGGCGAGATCGGTGGCGGCAGCACGGGCATAATTGATCGACATCAGGGATTGGTCATAGGTCTTTTCGACCAATGCCCCCGTGGTCATGATGCCCAGCGCGGCATAGCCGCCCAGCATCGCCGTGATCGCGCTCAGCATCAGGAACGCGAGAAAGATGCGACCGCGGATGGTGCGCACGCCGCGCAGCACCGCATCGAGGGCCGCACGCCACCGCGGATCGCCTGTAGGTTGGCGTGGAAGGTTCATCGGGCAACCGTTCGCTTCTCGCGCCCAGCATGTCCGACAATCGTTAAGGCAATTTACAACGCATCTGTCCCGCCAAAAGGTAGCCCGGAAATTCAGAGATTGCGTTAATGCGAATGCAACCTCGCGAATGCTTATCAGACAAAGACGAGCACGCAGATTCGGGCTCTGAAAAATGGGGGCGAGCATGAGCGACACGTGCCGGCACAAGGGTGCGGTCAACCGGTGGCGTGCGAGCTCGGCCCTGCTGCTGACATCCCTCACCGCATCCGGCGCAGCTCTGGCGCTGACCGGCGACACCGCCTCCCTCAAAGTGACCCAGAAGGGCCGTGCCTTCGCTCCCGGTGCGATTTCGTTGCAGGCCGGCGAAGCCATCGCGATCGTCAACGACGATGGAGAGCTTGTGCACCACGCCTATCTCGAGAGCCCGGATTTCAGCTTCGACACCGGTGAGCAGCTCCCGGGAAGCAGGACGGTGGTCCGCTTCCCCAAAGCGGGCCACTTCACGATCCTGTGCGGAATCCATCCGAAAATGAAGCTTGCCGTTTCCGTGAAATAAATGCGAGCGATTGACTGATGTTGATTCTAAAGTGCATCCTGATTCCAAGAAGAACAGTCGAGAGTGATGCGTGAATTTTACGGGAATGTTGCCATTCATAAGGGCTTCTTCGGCACTCGTTAACGTGTAATTAAGCCAAAGCCACGAAGCTCGCTCCCGTCGAGGTTGGAATGGCTTGGAAAATCGTGGGGGGCGCGGCAGCCCTCCTATCGATCCTACTGGGAGGCCTGGCGGTCGCGACGCACTGCGAGCCCGACCGAACGGCCGCGTTTGCCGAGTACCGGCGACCGCTGGCGATTCCGTTTCCCGATGACAATCCGTTCCAGGCCGCCAAGGCGGAACTCGGCCGGGCTCTTTTCTTCGAGCCAACCCTGTCCCGTGACGGCGACCGGACCTGCGCCACCTGCCACATCCCCGGAAAGGATTGGACCGACTCCAACCCGCGCGCGCCACGCAGCGACGGTGGCTTCATGGATTTCCGCACGCCGACGCTGCTGAACGTCGCGTGGACCGAGACGATCTTCGGGTGGGACGGCAAGTTCCGTGGTCTCGAGACGGTAGCCCGCACGCCGCTGACCGCGTCCGGCAACATGAACATGCCGCCCGAGGAGATGGTCCGGCGCCTATCGGCGGATCCGAACTATGTCGCGGCCTTCGCGAAGGCGTTTCCCGAACCCGTTGCGGAAGGGGGACCGGTAACGCAGGAGCGGACCGAACAGGCGCTCGCGACATTCCAACGCCTGATCGTCGCCGGCCCGGCACCGTTCGACCGCTGGGTCGAGGGCGATGCGCACGCCCTCGGTGCGGCAGCCAAACGCGGCTTCGACCTGTTCAACGGCAAGGCCAACTGCGCGGCGTGCCATTCGGGCTGGAACTTCACCGATGGCTCTTTCCACGACGTCGGCGTCGCGGGAGAGGGTGCGCTCGGCCGAGGAAAATTCTTCCCGACCTCGACGGCGCTGCGCCACGCCTTCAAGACCCCGACCCTACGCAACGTCGCGCGCCGGCCGCCTTACATGCATGACGGATCGCTGACGACGCTGGCCGAGGTGGTCGATCTCTATGACCGGGGCGGCATCGATCGGCCCAGCCGCTCCCGCGACATCCGCCCGCTCCATCTCTCGGCACGGGAGAAAGCCGATCTCATCGCCTTCATGGAATCTCTCGACGATGACGGTGCCGAAGGGCCCGCTTACCAGCCGATCGGACCCGAGCCGCCGCAGCCGTAACAGGCGCTGAGACCGGTTCCGGTCGCCGTCGTCAGTAGTTGATCGTGGCGCGCAGGCTCATGACCGTGGCGTTGCGCAGCCGGCGGCCGCGCGCATCCGCGAGGCCGCCGCCGGGCCGCATGACGTATTGCAGATCCGGCTGAAGGGTGAAGCCGGGGACGAATTCCGCCTGATAGGTCGCCTCGAAGACGGTCTCGCTGCTGCGCAGCGGCCCCGATCCGACGCCGAAGAGGCGCGCATCCCGGTCGAAGGCGCGGGCGGCCGGGCTGATGCGCGAGTGGATGACGCCGAACCCGAGCGTATCGTTGGGGCGCCCGGCGAAGAGGCCCCGGTAGGCGATGCCGGCATCGACGTAGAGGTCGATGAGGTTGCGATCGCTCGGCACCGCCGAGACGCGCAGGAAGGCCGAGGCGCCGACATTGTCCCGACCGGGCTCCCGATAGATGGTCTGGTCGAGCATCGCGTAGAGGCCCGCATCACCCCGGAAGCGGCGGGCGATGCCGCTGGCCTTGGGATCGGCCAGGAACCGCCCTCGCACCTCGTCGAGGCGCGGGCTGTCGAACCGACCGAAGTGATACCAG
Organism: Pseudomonadota bacterium; assembly: GCA_023422485.1. Lineage (GTDB taxonomy): Bacteria > Pseudomonadota > Alphaproteobacteria > Rhizobiales > Beijerinckiaceae > Methylobacterium. The sequence goes on from JAGTAM010000108.1 coordinate 7,946, forward strand.
CCCCCCAGGGTTGCCGTGCCAGGCAGGTGATCCGTGCCCGGCAGGCTGCGATAGGCGTAAGCCACCTCGCCGATCAGGAGCGCGGGATCGTTGACGCGAAAGTTCGTGCCGGTGCGGTTGCGCCGCTGCGGATCGGTTTCGTCGCCAGGCGGCGGCGTCCCCGCCGGATCGCCGTTGAACAGGGCGCCCTGAAACGAGAGTTCGAACGTCGGCTCGTATTTCAGGCGGATGGCGGGCGTCGCCAGCGGGTAGATCGGCCCGCCGCTCGGCAGCACCACCGCGCCGACATTCGGCCAGCCGAAGCCGGCATTGACGAACACCACCGCCGATTGGGCGATCGCGAATTCGGTATCGGCCGAGATCTGCCCGATCTTCACCGAGAACCGATCGTCGAGGAAGCGCTGTTCGATCCACAATTCGAACAGCCGGGTGGAGGGCAGCGCCTCGATGCCGCTCACCGTGGTCAGGTTGTTGGCGTAAAGCCGCGACAGACCGTGACCGTGAATCTGGAAGAAGTCGGTGTGGAAGCGGGCACCGTTCCATCCGACGAGCCGGTCGAGATCGATGTCGAGCGAGGTGTCGAGGCGCCCGCCATAGGTCGCTCCGCGCCGAAGTCCGCCGGCGGTATTCGAAAAGCCCTCGCCGATATAGGTCAGGACGTAGGTGATGCCGCGCTCGGCGAGGGCGGCGCGCAGGCCGAACGGATCGCCGTAGGGCCCGAGGGCATCCTGAAGCGAGCCCTGGTTCGTCACCGAGACCTGGTCCGAGGTCCGGGACTGCGCCACCGCGGTCTGCGGATCGCCGCCCGCGCCCGTCAGCGGGAGCGCTAGCGGCAGAGGTAACTGGGGCAGCGAGGATTGCGCCTCCGCTTGGCCGGAGGCGGCGCAGAGAAGAGCGGATAGGGCGAGGACCAAGCCGGTCCTCGTGGGACGGAGCGCTCCCCCCAATCGCCCGCGTGTCGGTTTCGCTCTCAAATCATCGCTCGGCTCGAGGCAAAGAGGTTGTCCGCGAGCAGCGATCCTCGGTCGAGGCGAGCGGCGCGGTCGCAACCTATCGATCGGGACTGAAGCAGGTGCAAATGACAGCCCTGCGAAGCGGGCTCGCTCGAGGGCCAGCCGAGAGATCGCCGTCCGTCAGATTCGCTGGACGCCCAGCACCTTCATCCGCGAGCGCAGGGTGGTGGGCTTGAGGCCGAGCAACTCGGCCGCGCCGCCGGCACCGAAGATCTTTCCGCCGCTCATCTGAAGCGCCGCCTCGATCTCGCTGCGGGCCCGCGTCCTGCGCTCCTCCTCGGTCAGGGGCCGGCCGGTCTCCGCCGGCGGCGCGATCACCCGTGCCTCGGGCCCGAAGCCATGGGCCTCCGGCAGGTCGAAGCGCAGGCGCCCGCGCTCGGCGAGGATCGCGGCGCGCTCGATCACATTTTCCAACTCGCGCACATTGCCCGGCCAATCGTAGCGGCTCAGGCGGCGGGAATCGGCCTCGGTCAGGCGCAGATCCGCCCGGTTGAGGCGCCGGGCGGCCGCCTTGAGGACATGTTGCGCGATCAGCGGCACGTCCTCGCGGCGCTCGCGCAAGGGGGCCGAGGCGATGGGGAAGACGTTGAGGCGGAAGTAGAGATCCTCGCGGAAGCGTCCACGGCGCACCTCCTCCTTCAAGTCCCGGTTGGTCGCTGCGATCAGCCGTATGTCGACGGCGCGGGTGCGCTCCTCGCCGACCCGCTCGAACTGGCGCTCCTGGAGGACGCGCAGGAGCTTGCCCTGGAGGTCGAGTGGTATCTCGCCGACCTCGTCAAGGAACAGCGTGCCGCCGTCTGCGAGTTCGAACCGCCCGACCCTGTCGCGCAGGGCGCCGGTGAACGCGCCCCTGGCATGCCCGAAGAATTCGCTCTCGAACAGGTCGCGCGGGATCGCCGCGCAGTTGACGCGGATCAGCGGCCGGTCGCGGCGTCGGCTCGCCTCGTGGATCGCCCGGGCGATCAGCTCCTTGCCGGTTCCGGATTCGCCCGTGACGAGGACCGTGGCATCGGTACCTGCCACCACGTCGATCTGGTGCCGCAAGGCCTCGATCGCCGGGCTGCGGCCGATGATGCCCTGGTGGTGACTCTCGGCGCGGATTTCCTCCTTCAGATAGGCGTTCTCCTGCTCCAAACGCTCGCGCAGCGAATCGACCTCAGCCAGCGCCGCCCGCAGCCGTTCCTCCGCCTCGCGGCGCTGGCTGACATCGCGGAACACGATCACCGCGCCGAGCAACTGTCCGCCCTCGCGGATCGGCGTCGAGGTGTACTCGACGGGAAAGCAGGTGCCGTCTTTGCGCCAGAACACCTCGTCGTCGACCTGACGTACGGCTCCGTCGCGGAAGGCGGCGTAGATCGGGCAATCACGATGCGGATAGTGGCTCCCACCCGCATGGGTATGGTGAACGGTGGCGTGCATGTCCTTGCCGACGAGATCGGCCGAGCGCCAGCCCAGCATCCGCTCCGCGGCCGGATTGACGAAGGTGGTGACCCCCTCGGCATTGACGCCGTAGATCCCCTCCCCGGCCGCCCGCAGGATCAGGCGGTTGCCGCGCTCGATGTCGCGGAAGATGCGCTCCATCCGCTGCCATTCGGGCAGGCCGGCGCGCATATGCGCCTCGGCCTCCTCATCGATGCGGCGGCGCTCGCGCTCGTCGAGATCGTGGAGGGTAACGAGGAGGCGCACGGGCTCGCCCGCCAGCACGCAGGCGGCATATTCGAGCCGCAGCATCGTGCCGTCTCCATGGTGCGGCGTGAGGGCGTGCGTCCACCATCGTCCCTCGGCCAGTACCGCCTGCGTGAACACCACGAGGGCCGCCCGCTGGTCGGGATGCAGGGCACTCACCGGCATCGCCCGTAGCGCAGCCCGGCTGTGGCCGCGCAGCCGGGTTGCGGCGGGGTTGGCGTCGGCGATGCGATCATCGAAAGGCTCAAACACCATCATCGCCTCGCCATTCTCCTCGAAGGCGGAGCCGTAGGCCGACGACGGTTGCGGCAGAGATGACAGCACCACGAAATCTCGCATTCGCCCAACGATATTTCGTCATAGACGAAATATCGTTGTTCAGCGAGAAAGATGCAAATCGTTGATAGGGATGTATTTTCAACCTGAGTGAGGGCTGGCACGCCGCTTGCCAACCATCTTCGCATCGACGGGTCCGATCAGGCCTCCCGTCATCCGATTACCGTTCTGACCGCGCAAGTGGCCGGGACGGTCAGGCCGTTCGGAGGCCATGCCCCCAGGCATCCGAACGGCTACCCCGATCACGGCGGATCGCCGACAGGGAGACGAGCATGAAGCGCGAAGACCTCACCGAGAAGCTTCTCGACATCAAGCGCGAGAAGGGCTGGACCTGGAAATACATCCAGGACGAGATCGGCGGCATCTCGCCGATCCTCATCACGGCCGCCTGCATGGGCC
>JAGTAM010000110.1 GCA_023422485.1 Pseudomonadota bacterium
GATAACGCCTGGGCGCCCGCCGCGATCATCGAACTCGGGTTCCGCGCCGGGGTTCTCGCAGGGAGTCGAGAGAGATCGGGTCGGGAAATGGGTGTGTCATCAACGGAAAACCGCCTGCTCCGGGCGCTTCCGCCGGAAGAGCTGGAGCCGCTCCTGCCGCAGTTCGAGCGCGTTCAGGTCCAGAAGGGCGACATCCTCTGGTCCGTCGGACATCCGCTGGATTTCGTCTATTTCCCCGAAGCCGGGCTGTCCTCGAACGTCGCCGTCATGAGCGAGGGGCGGCGGATCGAGGTCGGCTGCTTCGGCCAGGAGGGCATGGTCAGCACCGCCAGCGTGCTCAACGCCGACTGCGCCCCGCACGAGCTTATGGTTCAGGTCGGCGGCCCCTGGCTGCGGATCGGGACCGGGGCGTTCCGCGAGGCCCTCCGGCGCAGCCACGCCCTGCACGACCTGCTGCTGCGCTACGCGCATACGGTGATGATGACGGTCAGCCAGACGGCGATGTCGAACGGCGCCTACACGGTCGAGGAGCGGCTGGCCCGCTGGATCCTCATGGCGCACGACCGATTGGAGGGCGACGAACTCTCGCTCACACACGACTTCCTGTCGATCATGCTGGCGACCCAGCGTTCCACCGTGACGCTGGCGATCCAGGCGCTCGAAGGCTACGGCGCGATCCAGGCCCGGCGTGCCCTGATCGTCGTGCGCGACCGCGGAATGCTCTGCGATCTCGCGGGAAACAGCTACGGTCCGGCGGAAGCCGCGTACGAGCGCCTGATCGGGCCCTTCCGGAAGACGGCCGCCCCATCCCCCGACTGAGGGTGCCCGCCGGCCCTGCCTACACCAGTCCCACCGTCTCCTTCGGAAACCGCATCGAGAAGACCGCACCCCGCCCCGGTCCGTCGGAGAACGCCTCGGCGCGGCCGCCGTGGAGTTCGGCGATGCGCTTGACGATGGAGAGGCCGAGCCCCGTCGAGCCCTCGCCGCCGGTGGGCTTGGCCGAGAGGCGCTGGTAGCGGCCGAACAGGCGGCCGGCATCCTCCGGGGACAGGCCGGGGCCCTGGTCGGCCACCGCGCAGACATAGTCGCCGCCCTCTTCCCGCACGCTCACCGTGATCGCGCCGCCGGGATAGGAATACTTGATCGCGTTCGAGATGAGGTTGTCGAACGCCTCACGCAGCCGCTCGGCATCGCCGCAGAGATGGAGCGGCGCGGCGAGATCCAGGGTCAGGCTCTGGCCCTTGGAATCGGCGAGCGGGCGGTTGGCCTCGCAGACCTCGCGGGCAAGGCCGGCCAGATCGACCGGCTCGCGCCGCAGGGTGATGTCGAGGGCATCGTTCATGGCATCGGCCATGAGGCTGTCGATCATGTCGATCAGGCGTGTGGCCGAGGTGCGGATGTGATCGACCTGGGTCCGCATCGCGGTGCGTGCCTGCTCCGAGCCGGACGGCTCGCCCGAATCGAGACCGATCAGGTCGGTCAGCATCTCGGAGCGGCCGAGGATCACCGAGAGCGGGTTCTTCAGGTCGTGGGCGATGGTGCCCAGGATCTCGGTCTTGAGGCTGTTGGCCCGGCGCAGGTCCGAGCGCTGCATGTCGAGGCGGCGGTTGGCGCGGATCAGCTCGGCGGTGCGCTCGACCACCCGCTGCTCCAGGGTGACGTTGGCGCGCTGCAGCCGCTCGTAGAGGATCACGTTGTCGAAGGCGACCGAGAGACGTCCCGCCAGCAGGGTGATCAGCGCGCGATCGGTATCGGAGAGCGGGCGGTCGGTGTCGATCAGCGCGACGATCTCGCTGCCGCTCGCGGTCTGCACGTAGAGCGTGGAGAGACCGTCGCCGAAGCTGTGGCGGCGCGCGGCGAAGGCCTGCTCGACCAGGGGCTGGATGCCGGGATCGAGCGGCCAGCCGGGATCGCGGCCGACATAGCCGCCGTAGAGCCCCGAGCCGGCGAGCACGCTGAAGCCGCCCTCGCGCTTGTGGTCCCGCTCATCCTCGCGCAGCACGAGGATGCCGGCGCAATCGACGTTGAGGAGCGAGGCGACCTGGGTCAGCACGCCCTCGGCCAATCGCTGCATCGACTTGTGGTCGAGCAGCATCGGCGCGGCGTCGATGATGATCTCGAGGCCGCGCCGGGTCTCGTCGAGCCGCCGGAGCTGCTGATAGGCCCGGAGCGCCGCGGTGAGGCTGGTGAAGAGCTTGTCGGCGGTGAGTTCGGTCTTCGCCTTGTAGTCGTTGATGTCGTAATCGACGATGACGCGCCGTTCCGGCGCCTGACCCGGCTGACCGGTGCGCAGGATGATGCGGACGGTCTCCTCCCGCAATTCCCGGCGGATGTAGTCGACGAGCCGCAAGCCGGCATCGTCGGTCTCCATCACCACGTCGAGGAGCACGATGGCGACGTCGCGCCGCTCCGCCAGCAGCGCCCGCGCCTCCTGGGCCGAATGGGCGGAGAGGATGTCGAGGCCCCGCCCGTCGAGGCTGTATCCGGCGAGCGCGTAGCGGGTGCCCTCGTGGACGGCCGGATCGTCGTCGATCACCGCGATCGTCCAGGCGCCGGCGCGGGCCGGGGTCTCCGCCGCCTCGTCGGGAATGAGTTCGAGCCAATCGTCGTCGGGTGCGTCGTTCATCGCGTGAAGGCCTTTCGCGCTCTTCGAGGCCACCCGCATGCACATGCTGACCGCATCAGCGTCACGAGCGCTCTCTCGTCGCTCTTGGTGCAGCGGCGCGTGCGATGTTGCCGTTCGAAAGCACACACGTCGATGTTTATCCGGAATTTGCGAAGAAATCTTAGCGAAAGGCGTATGGCTTCAACACATCTCTCGCCGGCCTGCGTCGAGCGCCTTCAATGATCGCGCCCGAGGCTGCTGTCATCCGCTCGGCAAGAGCCGTTGATGGCCGGCCCGGCGGCGTCGCCAAGTCCGATTCGATCGGGCATGGTGCGGGCGAAAGCTGTCGAGTCCGGCCGGGCGCACGCTGTTCGATTCGAGGGATCATCGAGGTGACGGCACGTTTCTCTTCCTTCACTTG
>JAGTAM010000157.1 GCA_023422485.1 Pseudomonadota bacterium
CCTGCCCGTGGATGCACGATCCGACGAACGCTCCCTACACCCCGGCGAGAGCGGCCGGGACGGCTCCCGCCACATCGCCGAGATTACCCTGCGCGGGCTTCTGCTCGGAGCGGTGATCACGGTCGTGGTCATGACCGCCAACCACTATATTGGGCTGAAGACCGGCGTCACCTTCTCGACCTCGATCCCGGCGGCGATGCTCTCGATGGGGCTGCTGCGCCTGTTCGGCGGGTCCGGCATCCTCGAGAACAACATCGTCCAGACGCAAGGGTCGGCGGCGGGCACCCTGTGCAACGTCATCCTGATGTTGCCGGGCCTCGTGCTGATCGGCCACTGGCATGGGTTTCCGTTCTGGCAGACCACCGCCGTCTGCCTCGTCGGCGGTCTGATCGGCCTCGTCTACTCAATCCCCCTGCGACGCGCGCTCGTGATGGACGCCGCGCTTCCCTATCCCGAGGGCACCGCCGCGGCCGAGGTGCTGCATGCCGGAGAGGCCAGGGACCGCGGCGGCCTGCGCATCCTGCTCGGCGCAGCCGGCGCGGGCGGCCTGATCGGTCTCGCCACCACGGGTTTCCGTCTTCTCGCCGATGGGCTCCACACCGCGCTGGCCGCAGGGCCGGCCCTGTTCCGCTTCGCCACCGGCTTCTCGCCGGCTCTCGTGGGCGTCGGCTACCTCGTCGGGCTCGGGGCCTGTCTTGCCCTGCTCGCCGGCGTAGCCCTGGCTTGGGGCCTCGCGGTGCCGCTGCTCACCGCCTTCGGCGACGGCGCCAGAAGCACCGGCGCGGAGGCGGCGGCACGGGCGGTGTGGTCGGAGAAAGTTCGCCTGATCGGTGCCGGCATTATCGCCGTCGGCGCGATCTGGACCGTCGCCTCCCTCGGCCGCTCGATCCTCGGCAGCATCCGCTCGGCCTTCGGCGCTGCGCGGGGCGGCGGCCACGCCCTGCGTCAACTGCCCCGTCAGGAGCGCGACCTTCCAATCACCTGGGTCGCGGGCACCGCGCTCCTGCTGGCGCTGCCGCTGGCGTGGCTCTTCTTTCATTTCAGTGCAGGCGCCGAGCTCGGTGGCCTGCGTTTCGCGCTGGTGGCGTTCGCGACCCTGTTCACGGTCGGCTTCGGTTTTCTGATGGCGGCCGCCTGCGGCTATCTTGCCGGCCTGCTCGGCTCCTCCTCCAGTCCCATCTCCGGCATCGGCATCCTGACCACCTTGCTCGCGGCCCTGCTGCTGCCGCTGCTGCTCGGCCGCGCCGCCGGGCCGGAAGGTGAGCGCTTCGTCGTCGCCGCCGTGCTGCTGCTCTCGGCCATCGTCGTCACCACGGCCTCGATCGCCAACGATAACCTTCAGGATCTCAAGACCGGGCAACTCGTCGATGCCACGCCCTGGCGTCAGCAGGTGGCGCTGGCAGCCGGGGTCGGAGTCGGCGCCCTGGTGATCGCGCCGCTCCTCGATCTTCTCTACAACGCCTACGGCTTCGTCGGCGCGCTGCCCCGCGAGGGCATGGACGAGGCCTCGGCCCTGCCGGCGCCGCAGGCCGCCCTCATGACCCAGATCGCCGGCGGCATCGTGCGCAGCGAGTTGCCTTGGTCGATGGTGGCGACGGGGGCCGGCCTCGGAGCGCTGCTGGTCGCCCTGGAGGCTCGTCTACGCCGCGGCGGCCGCTCCTTCCCCGCGCTCACCGTCGGGATCGGCATGTACCTGCCGCTGGAGGTCGTGGTGACGATATCCTTCGGCGGCCTCGTCGGCTGGCTTGCGGCGTGCCGCCTGCGCAAGGCCGGCGAGGCCGAGCGGGCGGGCGGACGCCGTCGCGGCGTGCTGTTGGCGTCGGGCTTCCTCGTCGGCGAGAGCGTCGTCGGCGTGCTGCTCGCGGCGGCCGACACGTTGAACGGCCGCAGCGCTTCCCTCGCCTTGGCGGCGGATGCGTTGGGCGGGGCAGGCGCGTGGCTCGGGCTCGTCATCTTCCTGCTGGTGCTCGCCGCCTTCTACCGCATCGCGTCACGCACGGACGAGGCGGGTCGGCGCGGCAACGCCTGACCCGTCCTCGATTTCGTCGCGATTAGAGGCGAGCATAACGGCGCGATTGCCCCGTTGCGACGGATCCCATGAACGCCCAAGCTCAGTCTCTGCCTCAGCGTCAGAGTCATCTCGACGTCTACCTGCGTGTCCTTAGCGCCCTGATGCTGCGCGACATGCGCAGCCGTTTCGGTGGAACCTACTGGGGCTACCTGGTGCAGGTTCTGTGGCCCTGCGCGCATCTCGCCATCATCGTCGGTGCCATGACCTTCCGCGGAATGAAATCGCCGATGGGCGACGATCCGATGGTCTTTGTCGCGTCGGGCGCGCTTCCGGCACTCGCCTTCCAATACGTCTCCCGCGAGGTGATGAAGGGATATATGATTCATAAGTCGCTGACCTATTTCCCGCAGGTCAAGCGCTTCGACACCGTCGTTGCCCGTATTCTTGTCGAGATCGTCAGCAGCTTCATGGGTGTCTGCCTCGTCTTCGTTGTCCTCATCTGTTTCGGCGCCGACCCTGTTCCTGTCGATATGATGACAGCCATTAGCGGATACTTGACGGCGATCGCGCTCGGGATTGGTATCGGAACGATCAATGTCGGAATATGTTCGGTCTTTCCAGGGTGGGCCCTCGGATACATATTGGTCACTTTAACTCTCTATCTAACAAGTGGTGTGTATTTTATGGCCTGTTACATGCCTGAAGAAATTTATTACTATATGAAGTGGAATCCGATAACCCAGCTGATCGAGTGGGTCCGCCTGGGGTACGATCCGACGATGCCTGTCCAGATCGATTATCTCTATCTCTTCGGCTGGGTTTTCGGCAGCCTGACCATCGGCCTGCTGATGGAGCGCTACGTGGTTCGGGCTCAGCAGTGAGGGTGAAGCGCGCCGCACGCTGCATCGCCGATCCGTTTCCGAAGCCAAACGCCTCGCACAGGTAGGGACTGAGATGGGGAGTGCGGTGGGATCGAAAGGCGGCTCAAAAATTCGGCCAAGCCTCCGAAAAAGGGGTTGAGTCCCGCCGATCCTCCGCTTATAGAACCGTTCATCGCCGACGCACTCAGCGCCGCCGGCGATGCCAGAGACCGGAACCGGTCGCTGCAAAAATGATGGGGCCTTAGCTCAGCTGGGAGAGCGCTTCCATGGCATGGAAGAGGTCATCGGTTCGATCCCGTTAGGCTCCACCATCATATCTATCCCGTCGATAGCCGCGCAGGCCAAACTTGGCCGGAGATTTAGCGAAATCGTCCAGGGTAAACTTCACAGATCCATCGTCAAACGCTCTGATCGCATCGGCATGCCCATCGGACGTTCCGTGCCGGTTCGCAGCGGGCAAAGCTCCGCTTTCGAACCTGCCGCGTCTATGATCCGAGGAGCGGCCGACATGGATTGCCCGTCGGCCGGGCCTGAAAGCATCGGGCTGCTTCAGCGGGTGGCTTGCCAGGGGTTGATGATGCGGGCGGGAACCGAGCCCATCTCGATGCGGGCTTGCCGGTTGACGGGCTCGATCGTTTCCTGAGGCGCGAGGCGGCGGGCTTTGGCCAGCGCTTTCCGGGCTTCGTCGGCCGGCATGGCGCCATGCGGCAGCATCATCGCCATCAACTGGCGGCGAGTCTTCGCATTGATGGTTCGGGCGTGCTTCACATCCTCGAAATCGGTCATGCGATGGCGCGCCGCCTTCGTGCCGCGGCCGCGATCCCCATGCCCCATGAAGACCTTGGGGCCGTTCGGCATAACGACGATGTCGCCCGGTCGAAGGGTTTCGTCGCGCAGAAGTGCCGCGGTCGGATTGGCGGCGATTGCTTTCGAATCGACCGGCTGCTTGCCGCTGATGCCGTTGCCCTCATCCTTCGGCAGCGCCCCCTTGGGCAGTGCCGCGTAGCGCACCTTTGGTCGATTCCGTTCCGCCGTGCTGCGGTGGCGCCGCCACCGGTAGCGCTCGTTGACCTCGCCGCCGCCATAGGCTGGCACGACCGGGGCCGGCGCCGGCGCCGCCTGCTGCGGGGCGAAAAGCTGCTGAAACAGGCCGCCGAGACCGCCCTCCTGGGCATGCACTCCGGCGATGGTCGAGAGAACGAGGGCAGATGAGGCCAGGACGAGCGCGAAGCGTCGTCCGGAGCGAGAAAGAGTCGAGGGCATCGACGGCTCCTGAAGCGAGGCGGTCGCGTTCGACCGATGCGCTGTTAACTGGAGCCAATCTTAACGGTTCCGGCGAAAACTTGGCACGAATGTGGATTTTCTGAGACGCTCGCTTCGAAGATGCTTGAGGCCACCGTTCTCACGTTCGTGTGAACCCGAAGTCAGGCCAAAGGGTTGCCGAATTGCGCCGCCGATCCTGCGGCGGACGGAGCCGATCTCTCCATGCCTACTTCCGACCGCGCCGTTCCCGATGCAGCCGCGGGCTCAGCCGGCAATCCTCGCTATCCGGC
>JAGTAM010000211.1 GCA_023422485.1 Pseudomonadota bacterium
CCGGCCGGGCCGCCCTCCTCGACGCCGCTGGCTTCGAGCGCGTCGAGCACGTCGAGCACGAGCCCCTTGACCGAGCCGCCCGCCAGCGCCGAGGGCACGGAGCGCACGAGAACCGCGCCGGGGCCGAACGCCTCCAGGGTGAGGCCCAGCCGCTCCAGATCGGGCGCGGCCTCGACGAGGCGGTCGGCCTCCTCGGGCGCCATCTCCACCACGTCGGGGATCAGCAGCCCCTGGGCGAGCACGCCGCCGCCGGCCCGCTCGCGCTTCAGCCGCTCGTAGACGAGCCGCTCATGGGCGGCGTGCTGATCGACCAGCACGATCCCGTCGCGGGTCTGAGCGAGGATGTAGGTCTCGTGGATCTGCGCGCGGGCCGCGCCGAGCGGATGCGCGACGGGATGGGCCTCGACCTCCGGAGCCGCTTCTGGCTCGGGCCGCAGGTCGGCGCCCGGCGGGGCGAGGTCGGCGGCGAACAGCGCCTGCGGCGTCTCGGCAAAGCCCGTCCGTCCCGCGTCGAAATCCGGGCGCGGTTGCGTGCGGTAGCCCGCGGGCGCGGCCACCGAGGGGCCGGAGAACAGACGGCTCGCCGGGCGGGGATTCAGGACGCTTGGGACGGAGGCGCCCGAATGCACGGCGAACCGGCCCGCCGCCATCGGCGGAGCGCTCCCGCCGGCGCGCAGCGCGTCCAGCGCCGCCTGGGTGCCCGTGCTGGACGAGCGGGCACCGGCCCGGCGCAGGGCCTCGTGGATCGCGCTGACGATCAGCGCCCGCACCAGCCCCGGCTCGCGGAAGCGCAGCTCGGTCTTGGCCGGATGCACGTTCACGTCGACCAGGGCGGGATCGCAGGTGAGCGCGAGCGCGAGCACAGGGTGGCGGTCGGAACTCATCGTGTCGGCATAGGCCCCGCGCACGGCGCCGAGCAGCAGCCGGTCGCGCACCGGGCGCCCGTTGACGACGAAGTGGATGTGGTTGGCCGCCCCGCGGTGGAAGGTCGGCAGACCGACGTGGCCGGCGAGCGCGAAACCCTCGCGGGCCATGTCGACGGGCACGCAATTGCCGGGAAAGTCCGGCCCCAGCACCGCGCCGAGCCGGCGCAGCAGGGCGGCCGGGCCCGGCTCGCTCTCGGCCGGAAACACCAGCGGGCTGCCGCTCTCGGTGCGGAGCGTGAAACGGAGCTGCGGCTGCGCCACCGCGAGCCGGCGCAGGATCTCGGCGACGGCGGCGGTCTCGGCCCGGTCGGATTTGAGGAATTTCAGCCGGGCCGGGGTCGCGGCGAAGAGTTCGGTGACTTCGATCCGGGTGCCACGGGTCGCCGGGGCCGGGCGCACCGGGCCTTTGACACCGGAATCGATCGTCAGGCTCACCCCCTCCCCGTCGGCCGTGCGCGAGGTGAGGGTGAGCCGCGAGACCGCGCCGATCGACGGCAGGGCCTCGCCGCGGAAGCCGAGCGAGCCGATCCGGGTCAGGTCGCCGTCGGGGAGCTTCGAGGTGGCGTGGCGTTCGACCGCAAGGGCGAGGTCGTCGGCCCCCATGCCGATCCCGTCGTCGACGACGCGGATCAGGCGGCGCCCGCCGCCCTCGATCGCCACCTCGATGCTGCGCGCACCGGCATCGATCGCGTTCTCGACCAGCTCCTTGACGGCGGAGGCCGGCCGCTCGACCACCTCGCCCGCGGCGATGCGATCGACCAGGATCGGGTCGAGGCGGCGGACCGCGGCGCGCGGCGGATCGCGGAAATCGGGGGCGGCGGACATCACGGGCGAAATATAGGAGGTCCGAGAACCGCCCGATAGCGAGCGGTCGCCGGTATCCTCACCCCTGACCTCATCCCCGCGGCAGCATCCGGTCGCTGATGATGCGGCGCTGGATCTCGCTGGTGCCCTCGAAAATCGTGGTGAGGCGGGCATCGCGCCAGTAGCGCTCGATCCGCCGCTCGGTGGTGTAGCCATTGCCGCCGTGGAGCTGCATCGCCTGGTTCGTCACCCGCACCGCCATCTCGGTGGCCAAGAGCTTCACCGCCGCCGACTCGCTCTCGGCGGGCAGGCCCTCGTCGAGGAGGTGGGCGACCTGTTGCCAGTAGGCGCGGGCTTGGCCCACCTCCGCCGCCATGTCGGCGAGCGCGAAGCGCAGGGCCTGGAACTGGCCGATCGGCTGGCCGAATTGCTCGCGCTCCTGAAGATAGGCGGTGCAATCCTCGACCGCGGCCCGCGCCACGCCGACGGCGCGCGCCGCAGTGTGGACGCGGGCGATGTTGAGGCCGCGCTGCACCGAGGCGAAGCCGCCGGAATCGGCGTCCGCCCCCTCGTCGCCGTAGAGGCCGGTGAGCCGGTCGCGCTCGGGCACCCGCACGCCGTCGAGGCTCAGCTCGAAGGTGAGGAAGCCGTGGTAGCCGATCTTGTCGATGACTGTGCCCGTCACCCCCGGCGGGAAGGTGCCGGGCTCCTTGACGACGAGGAAGGGTTCGAGCCCGGCCGAGCGCGGCTCGCCGGGTTCGGGATCGCGCACCCGGGCCAGCACCTCGATGAAGTCGGCCCCTTGCGCGAAGCCGGCCCAGCGCTTGGTGCCGGTGAGCACCCATTCGTCGCCCTCGCGCACGGCGCGGGTCTGCACCCCGGCGAGATCCGAGCCGGCCGTGGGTTCGGACAGCGCGATCGAGCCGATCCACTGACCCTTGGCGGATTTGGCGAGCAGGGCCCGGCGGCGCTCCTCGTCGAGGGTCTGCGTGCCGAGACCCTGGCCCCGCGCCAGGATCGAGCCGGTCGAGAGCCAGGCCCGGGCGAGTTCCTCGGAGACGAGGCAGTACTCGAACACGCCGAGCCCCATCCCGCCGTACTCGGCGGGAATGGTGATGCCGAACCAGCCCTTCTCCGCCATCGCGTCGATGAGCGAGCGGGGCATCTCGCCTTTCTGCGGGTCGCGTTCGTCGGCGATCGGCAGGATCACGTCGCGGGCGAACGCCCGGGCTTCCTCCTGGAGCGCGGCACGCCTGTCCGTGCGCCAGGGCGAGAGCAGCTCCGGCGGGCGCGGCGCCTTGAAGTCCGGCTTCGCAGAATCGGCCTTGGCCATGGTTCCTCCGCGTCGTTTATCGTCGTTCGTGCGAGCCGAACGCTCAAGCTGGCAAAACGTTCGCGCTGGGCGCTGCGGAGGGGGCTGGAGCCGCCTCCGACCGGACGGTAGCGGGGCGACGTCTCGTGCCCGTCGTTTCCATCGAAGGTCATAGGCTCGTTGATCGCGACGCACCTTTGTCGGGGTTGCGGACGCGCGCGAGCGGGCGCTCGCCGCCGATTCAGTCACCAACGCTGTCGCTCCGGGGTCTGGCAGCGGTGCCTGAATGACGGGGTCAGGGCATCGGCGAAGATGGCCGGGAGCTCGGCGAATTGCTGAGCCTCGAAAGCTCGACGCGCCTTGCTCTCCCCGAACCGGGGGCCCCTTCGCCGGAATAGGCCGTGGGCGGCGGACGCTCTTGCGCTGAGGCCCGCCCGCCCCCAGAACGCCGCTCATGCTGCGCGTCAACGATCTCACCTACCGCATCGGCGAGCGGGTCATCCTCGATTCCGCGACCTTCGCGATTCCCGATCGCGCCCGCGTCGGGCTGGTCGGCCGCAACGGCGCAGGAAAAACCACCCTGTTCCGGGCGATCCTCGGCGACTTGCCGACCGATGCCGGCGCGGTCTCGATCCCGAAGGGCATGCGCATCGGCGCGGTGGCGCAGGAGGCGCCGGCCGGCCCCGAGACCCTGCACGAGGTGGTGCTCGCCGCCGACCTCGAACGCGCCCGGCTGATGCGGGAGGCGGAAGAGGCCGACGGCCTGCGCCGGGCCGAGATCGAGACGCGGCTCGTCGATATCGGTGCGCATTCGGCGCCGGCCCGCGCGGCGGCGATCCTGCACGGGCTGGGCTTCGACGCGGCGGCGCAGGCGCGGCCCTGCTCGGATTTCTCCGGCGGATGGCGCATGCGGGTGGCGCTCGCGGCGATCCTGTTCTCCGAGCCCGACCTGCTGCTGCTGGACGAGCCGACCAACTACCTCGACATCGAGGGCACGCTCTGGCTCTACGATTACCTGGAAAAGTATCCGCGCACGGCGATCATCATCAGCCACGACCGGGAGCTGCTCGACACGAGCGTGGACCACATCCTCCATCTCGATCGCGGCAAGCTGACGATCTATCGGGGCGGCTTCACCAGCTTCTCGCGCCAGCTCTCCGAGAAGCGGGTGCTGCAGGCCAAGGCGAAGGCCAAGCAGGACGCCGAGCGGGCGCATCTCCAGAGCTTCATCGACCGCTTCAAGGCCAAGGCGACCAAGGCGCGCCAAGCCCAGTCGCGGATGAAGCGGCTCGCCAAGATGGAGCCGATCGCGGCCCTCCTCGAGGACGAGGCGCCGGTGATCCACCTGCCCAGCCCGGACAAGCCGCTCTCGCCGCCGATCGTGGCGATGGAGCGGGTGAGCGCCGGATACGGCGAGCGGGTCGTGCTCTCGGGACTCAACCTCAGCCTCGCTCCCGACGACCGGGTGGCGCTGCTGGGCGCCAACGGCAACGGCAAGTCGACCTTCTGCAAGCTGATCGGCGGACGGCTTCCGCCGCTGGCGGGCGAGTTGAAGCGCTCCTCCAAGATGGAGGTCGCCTATTTCGCCCAGCACCAGCTCGACGAGCTGCGGCCTTCCGAGAGCGCGGTGGCGCATGTGCGCGAGCGGATGCCCGATGCGCCGGAGGCGAAGATCCGCTCAGCCGCCGCCCGCCTCGGCTTTCCGGCGTCAAAGGCGGACACCCCGGTCTCGCAGCTCTCGGGCGGCGAGAAGGCGCGGTTGCTGATGGGGCTCGCCGCCTTCGACGGGCCGCACCTCCTCATCCTCGACGAGCCGACCAACCACCTCGATATCGAGAGCCGGCAGGCCCTGGTCGAGGCGATCAACGACTACGAGGGGGCGGTGATCCTCGTCTCCCACGACCGCTTCCTGATCGAGGCCTGCGCCGACCGACTCTGGATCGTCGGCAACGGCTCGGTGAAGACCTTCGACGGCGACATGGACGATTACCGCCGCCTGGTGCTGGCCGGTCCCGAAAAGACGGACAGCGCGGGCGAAGGCACCGGCGGCCAGAAGGCCGAGGCGCGGCGCTCGGCGGTGGAGCGCCGCGCGGCGCTCGCGCCCCTCAAAAAGCGCCTCGAGGCGATCGAGGCGCGGATGGCCAAGCTCTCGGGCGCGATCGAGAAGATCGATGCGGCGCTCGCCGACGGCACCGCCTTCCTCAAGGATGCGGCCAAGGCCGGGGAGCTGGCCCGCATGCGCGCCGAGGCCGCCGAGGCTTTGGCCAGGGCCGAGGAGGAGTGGCTGGAGGTGAGCGGCGAGATCGAGGCGGCCTGAGGTCCGCGCCACCCCCGTGTCAGCCGCTCGGAGCGTGAGCGGGCAAGGCTTCCAGGCAAGGCTTCCAGGCAAGGCTTCCAGGCAAGGCCACCACTCCTCATGCCGAGGTGCCGAGCGAACGCTCGGCCTCGAAGCACCACGCAACGGTCGATCCCACGGCATCGGGCTGCCGGGAGAACCATCGCGGCGCGCTTCGAGGCTCGCCCGCCGCGAGCACCTCAGCGTGAGGGACGTCCAGAGGGCCGGAAACGGCGTGGGAAAGCGTCTCTCAGACGGGTTCGCGCGCGAGGTGCCCACCACGCGGCTCGGTCCTCGCGCCCGACCGGCTGAGCAGAGCCGCGATCCCTGCCGCCCCCGCCACGAGCCCGAGCCACAGTTCGGTGGAGATCGCGCGGGCTGGAAGGAACAGGGTCGGGAACTGCGTCAGATAGAGCGGACCGAGCAGCGTCCCGAGCCCGCCCGCGAGGACGAACAGCCCGGTCGCCGCGGCATTGCGCTCGGGCGGCGCGGCCCGCAGCAGGGCCAGCAGAGGCGCCAGGGAGGTAGAATGCGCACGCGGCTTATC
>JAGTAM010000302.1 GCA_023422485.1 Pseudomonadota bacterium
CCGGCCTGTCGGCGGCCGACGAGCCCTTCCTCGAGGCTTGCCTCGATGACCGGGCCAACGGCGTGCGGCTGGCGGCGCAGCACCTGCTGCCGAGGCTTCCCGACTCGCGCTACGCGCAGCGCATGGCAGCGCGTGCCCGCGCCGCCCTGAGTGTCGAGAGCAAGCGCAAGCTGCTGGGCGGCACCACGCATACCCTCGTCGTCACCCTGCCGGAGGAGAGCCCGGAACTCGCCCGCGACGGCGTCGAGGCGAATGCTTGGGAGCGGCGCGGCGGCGGCGCCCGGGCCGGCCTGCTGCGGACGCTCCTGGCGCGCGCGCCGCTCCACGCCTTTGCCGAGCATCCGCCGCGGCTCTGGATCGAGCTGGCCCTGCGCAGCGAGTGGGCCGACCCGGTCTTCCACGGGCTGTTCTCGGCGGCCAAGCGCACCCTCGACCCGACCTGGGCGGAGGCGATGGCCGACATCACGGCGGAGGCCTACGAGGGCAAGGTCACCGGCGTCCGCCGCACCAACGAGGTTCTGGGGATGTGGGCGGAGGCGCTCGACCTCCTGCCCGACGCCGCGTGGGAGGCCCGCGTCGGCGCGCTGATCCGCGCCCGCAAGATCGAGGTGGTGCTGGCCGTACTGGCCCAGGGCCCCGAGCACTTCTCGGAAAGCTTCAGCGCCACCCTGCTCGACTGGCTCGCCTTCGTCACCCGCGGCTCCGACGCCCTGCGGCGCGATCTGGCCAAGCCCTGGGTGATCGCCCGCCTCGGCGACCGGCTCTGGCCGAGCGACGACAGCGCCGCCTCCGCCGCCGCCATCCTGGCGCGCCTGCCGGAGGAGGACACGGATCGCCTGCGCACGCAGCTCACGGGCTTGACGGGCGTGCTGGAACTGCGCGCCGCGATCCGGCGCGACTTCCGACCGGAGACCACCACAGGGGGAACGGCCCAAGGATGACATCGACCCACGCCGTCAAGACCGCGCAGCTGCGCCAAGCCGCCGAGGATGCCTTCGCCGAGGAGATCGCGGCGCTGCGCGAATCCGACGACCGGCCGCGCCCGCCGAACTGGCAGATGTCACCGCAGGCCGTCGTCACCTACCTGCTCGGCGGCCGGCTCGCCTCCGGCTTCGAGGTGACGCCGAAGTATATCGGCGACCGGCGCCTGATGGAGGTCGCGGTGGCGACCCTTGCCACCGACCGGGCGCTGCTGCTGCTCGGCGTGCCGGGAACCGCCAAGAGCTGGGTCAGCGAACATCTGGCCGCCGCGATCTGCGGCACCTCGCGCCTGATCGTGCAGGGCACCGCCGGCACCAGCGAGGAGGCGATCCGCTACGGCTGGAACTACGCGCTGCTGCTCGCCAAGGGGCCGAGCCGCGAGGCGGTGGTGGGCTCGCCCGTGATGCGGGCGATGAACGAGGGCCGCATCGCCCGCGTCGAGGAGCTGACCCGCATCCCCTCCGAGACGCAGGACAGCTTCATCACCATCCTCTCGGAAAAGACCCTGCCGATCCCCGAGCTGAACGAGGAGGTGCCGGCACAGAAGGGCTTCAACCTCATCGCCACGGCCAACAACCGGGATCGCGGCGTCAACGAATTGTCGAGCGCCTTGAAGCGCCGCTTCAACACCGTGGTGCTGCCCCCGCCCGCCACGATCGAGGCCGAGATCGCCATCGTCGAGAGCCGCGTCGCCTCGCTCGGCCGCGCCTTCGAGATCCCGGCCGAGCCGCCGGGCGCCGAGCAGATCCGCCGCGTCGTCACGATCTTTCGCGAGCTGCGCGAGGGCGTCACGGCGGACGGCAAGAGCAAGGTGAAGCAGCCCTCCGGCACGCTCTCGACGGCGGAGGCCATCAGCGTCGTCGGCAGCGGGCTCGCGCTCGCCGCGCATTTCGGCGACGGCCGCCTCTCGGCCCACGACCTCGTCTCGGGGATCAGTGGCGCCGTGGTGAAGGACCCGGTGCAGGACGCCATCGTCTGGCGCGAATACCTCGAGACCGTGGTCAAGGAGCGCGACGGCTGGAAGGATTTCTACAAGGCCGCTCGCGCGAGCGCGTGATCTCGCGATGCCCGATATCCGTCTCTTCGGCATCCGCCACCACGGCCCCGGCTCGGCCCGCTCGCTCACGGCGGCGCTCGACGCGCTCAACCCCGATTGCCTGCTGATCGAGGGGCCGCCGGACGCCGACGCGCTGATCCCGCTTGCCGCGCATGAGGGCATGGCGCCGCCCGTCGCGCTCCTCGTCTACCGACCGGACCGGCCAAGGGACTGCGCCTTCTTCCCCTTCGCCGCGTTCTCGCCGGAATGGGTGGCGATGCGCTTTGGAGTAGCGGCGGGCGCGAGCGTCCGCTTCATCGACCTGCCGCACGCGCACCAGCTCGCCGACGGGTTCGGCGCACCGGAAGAGCCCCCGGAGGCCGCACCGGTCGAGGCGGAGCCGATCTCCGACGCGGCCGAGGCAGCCCCCGAGGCAGCCTCCGAGGAAGGTCCCGCTCCGGCCGCGGCCGCGATCCGCCGCGACCCGCTCGGCGAACTCGCGGCCCTCGCCGGCTATCCGGACGGCGAGCGCTGGTGGGA
>JAGTAM010000367.1 GCA_023422485.1 Pseudomonadota bacterium
GGGCGGCGCTGTCGCCCGCGAGCGCCCGCACCGGGCCGGGCTCGATCCGGACCTTGCGCGCGGCGAGCCGCGCGGCGGCCTCCGCGTCCGGCGCTGGATTCCCGTTCAGGAACAGGGTGGTCGGCCCCCATTCCGCGACGAGCTCCGCCTGATGGACCGATTTCGGCCCGGCAGACAGCACGCCGAGGACGCGTCCGGCGAACTCGAAGCCGTGGCAGTAGGGACAGTGCAGCACGCTCGCCCCCCAGCGCTCCGCCAGCCCCGGAAGCTCGGGCAGGATGTCGCTGATGCCGAAGGCGAGGACGAGCTTGGCGGCCTCGAGCCGCCGCCCGTCCGCGAGCGAGACGGCGAAGCCGTCGTCCTGCGCCCGCGCCGACACCGCCTCCCCCGTGACGAGGGTGGCGTTCGGGTAGGCCGCGAGCTGGGCACGGGCCGCCGCGATCATCGCCAGCGGGTTCTCGCCGTCCTGCGCGAAGAAGCCGTGCGAGGCGGCCGCGAACCGGTTGCGGGGCGCGCCGGCATCGATGACGCACACCCTGCGGCGGGCGCGGGCGACGTAGAGCGCCGCGGAGAGGCCGGCGAAGCTGCCGCCGACAACGATCGCATCATACCGCATGGGCCGTCTCCGGGTTGACGTCGCCGCTGCGCGCGGCGAGGCGGGCGTGGAAGTCGGCGCTGAGCGCGGCCAGCGTGATCCGGCCGAGCTGGGCCATCAGGAGGGCCTCCGCCTCGCGGAAGCTCTCGTCCATCGCGGCATTGACCGCCTGCTCGACGAGGCAGCCGGGCGCCTCGCTCCGGTTGCCCATGGCGAAGATTTCGGGCGCACCGAGCGCCTCGTAGACATCGCGCAGGGTGACCGCCCGGAGGTCGCAGGCGATCCGCCAGCCGCCGCCATGCCCCTTCTCCGAGCGGACGTAACCCCGGTCCCGCAGGCCCGCCATGATGCGCCGGACCACGACGGGGTTGGTCTGCATCACGCCGGCCAGGAACTCGGAGGTCACCGGCCGCTCGATCTCGGCCATGTGCAAGAGGACGTGGAGGACGCCTGAAAGCTTGCTGTCGCGTCTCATGTAACTTTACATGTTTCATGAGATGGCGTCTGTCAAGCACGGGGAGGGGCACGCTAGGGAAGGCGGCGTGTCGTCCGAACGCAAGAAGGCCCGCCTTCCGGCGGGCCTTCCCCTTGTTCGTCCGTGCCCGGCGACCGGCCGGGCGGTGGATATCTGGAGCCTCGTCTTTCTCCGAAAGCCGGCAACCAGCTTTCGGGACGATGCTCTCGGACGCTACGGCTGACCGGCGGGCTTGTTCGCGGCCGGCGGGTTGGTCGGCGCCGTGGTCTGGCCGGCGGCCGGCGGGGTGGCCGGCGGCGTCGCGGGGGCGGTGGTCGTGGTGCTGGCCGGAGGCGTTGTCGTGCCGGTGGTGTCCTTCTTCTCGTCCTTGCAGGCCGCGAGGCCGAGGGCGACGAGGCCGAGGACGGGAATCAGCTTGATGGCGCGCATAGGTTCCTCCGTGTCGTTGGACCCTTCGAGGACCGCCGCGAACGAACGGTCCCGGAAGAGCGGAAACGGGCTTTGCCGTGTTGTGGCAAAGCTGAGAACGCATTCCGGCCCCGAACCGTTCAACATTCGCGTGCCGGCAGGCCCGAAGAATGGGGGAAGAACGGATCTTTTAAAGGCAACAAAGGCGGGATGAAATCGCCCGCCCGGCCGTGCTGACCTTTCCGGGCCGGCAGGAATTAACCCGCCGGCAAGACTTGGCAGGTCTCGCAGAAGAAGGTCGAGCGCCCGCCCTGCACGATCCTGCCGATCCGGCCGGTGCAGCCCTTGGTCGGGCAGGCATGGCCCACCCGGTCGTAGACGCGGAACCCGTGCTGGAAGGCGCCGCGTTCCCCGTCCGGCCGGGCGTAGTCACGCAAGGTGGAGCCGCCGGCGGCCACCGCCTCGGTCAGCACCGCCTTGATCTCCTTGACGAGCTTTTTGGCCTTCGGTGCCGGCGAACCGTCGGGCTTGGCCAGCGCGCCCGCCGGCAGGGCCGGGTGGAGGCCCGCGCGGTGCAGCGCCTCGCAGACATAGATGTTGCCCAAGCCCGCGATCAGGCGCTGGTCGAGCAGCGCCGCCTTCAACGGCGTGATCTTTCTCGCGAACAGCCGCGCGAGCAGGGCCGCGTCGAGGGCGTCCGAGAGCGGCTCGACGCCCATGCCGGCGAAGTGGCGGCAGGTGTCGAGATCGCGCGTCGCCACGAGGTCCATGAAGCCGAAGCGGCGGGTGTCGTTGTAGGTCACCGTGGCGCCGTTGGCGAAGGCCATCACCACGTGGTCGTGCTTGGGCTGGCCCAGGGTCCCTTCGAGGTAGAAGTCGCCCGGCGAGAGGTTCGAGCCGTCGGGCATCCGCACGTCGAAGCGCCCGCTCATGCCGAGATGCAGGATCAGGCTCTCGCCGGAATCCAGATGCGCCGTGAGGTATTTGGCCCGGCGCGCGAGGTCGCGCACGGTGGCGCCCTCCAGCCGCTCGGCGAAGCGCTCGGGGAAGGGGAAGCGCAGGTTCGGCCGGCGCAGGATGACGCGGGAGAAGCGCGCGCCGACCATGGCGGGCGCGAGGCCCCGGCGCACGGTCTCGACTTCGGGCAGTTCGGGCATGGTCGCGAGAGAGAAGCGGCTGGGAAAAAAGAGCTGTAGCGCCCTCCCCGCCCCCCGCGCGAGCGCCGCCGCGCGGCCACGGTGTCGCGTCCCCGGCCACGCGGCGCGGAAGCGGCACGGAACCCTTCGGAACTCTTGGCCCCGCAAACGGCTTGCTCCCGGCCAAGGTCCTTTCGCGGCGCTCCCCTCGCGGGCTCCGGCCCCGGCGAGAGCCCGCGTCGGCCGGTCGTCGGAGTCAGTACGGCATGAGTGCCCATCCCTACCGGTTCGGGATCGAGGAAGAGTATTTCCTCGCCGATGCCGAGACCCGCGGCACCCCGCGCCGCTCGGTCAAGCCGTTCCATCAGGCAGCCGGCGAGCGGCTGCCGGAGATCGGGCGCGAGCTGCTGCAATGCCAGGTCGAGGTCTGCACCCCGCCCTCGACCGAGTTTCCGGCCGCCCACGAGTCGCTGATGCGGCAGCGGCGGGCGCTGGCGGAACTGGGGGCCGAGCAAGGGCTCCTCGTCTTCGCCGCCGGCACCCACCCCATCGCCGACTGGGCGCGGCAATTGCCGACCAAGGGCGACCGCTACCGCGGCATCCTGCGCGACGTGGGGCTGGCCGGGCGGCGCAGCCTGATCTGCGGCATGCATGTCCATGTCGAGGTCTCCGACCCCGACCGGCGCGTGGCCCTGATGGATCGGCTGCTGCCGTTCCAGCCGCTGCTGTTTGCGCTGTCGGCCTCCTCGCCGTTCTGGCAGGGCAAGCCGACGGGGCTCGCCGCCTACCGCCTCAGCGCCTTCGGCGAGCTGCCCCGCACCGGCCTGCCCGACCTGATGGGCAATGCCGAGGCCTACGAACGCTACGTGCGCATCATGACCAATGCCGGCTCGATCCAGGATGCGAGCTTCCTGTGGTGGTCCTTGCGCCCCTCGATCAAGTTCCCGACGCTCGAACTGCGCATCGCCGATTCCTGCACCCGGCTCTCCGACGCCATCGTCGTGGCGGCCCTGTTCCGCTGCCTCGTGCGGCTGGTCGAGCGCCGGCCCGACATCAATGCGGGGCTCACCGGCGTGTCGCGGGCGATCGCGGCGGAGAATCTGTGGCGCGCCCAGCGCAGCGGGATCGAGGCCGAGCTGATCGACGAGGCCTCCGAGCAGGCGTTCCCCTTCGAGGCTGCCCTCGACACGCTGCTCTCGCTGATCGCCGAGGACGCCGAGGCGCTCGGCTGCACCGAGGAGGTTGCTGACGCCCGCCGCATCCTGCGTGAGGGCACCAGCGCCGACCGGCAGATCGCCGCGTTCGAGGCCACCCGCGGCGGCGACACCAGCAACCGCCAAGCCCTCGACGCGGTGGTGGACTGGCTCGCCGAGACGACGCGGGCCGGGTGAGCCGGGAGAGCTGAGGCTCTAGCCGAACAGCCCGGCGAGGTTCACGAGGCTCAAGCCCGCGATCAGCAGCCCGACCACGACCATCAGCGCCCGCGCCGGGATCACCCGCACCAGAAGCGCGGCGATCGGTGCCGCGAACAGCCCGCCGACGACGAGGCCGGCGATGGTGGTCCAGTGGGTCAGCCCGCCGAGCAGGCTGAAGGAGAGGCCGCTCGCCAGCGCGATGAAGAACTCCGCCGCGTTGACCGTGCCGATGGAGGTGCGCGGATCCTGCCCGCCGCCGACCAGCGTCGTCGTCACCACCGGCCCCCACCCGCCGCCGCCGACCGCGTCGACGAAGCCGCCGCCGAGCGCCAGCGGCACCACGGCGCGCGGCGGCTCACGGCGGGTCTTCAGGGTGCGGAACGCCTTCGACAGGACATAGAGCCCCATCACGAGCAGGTAGACCGAGACGAACGGCTTGATGGTCTCGCCATCGACCGAGGTGAGGAGATACGCACCCGCCACCGCGCCGATCGCGCCGGGGATCAGCAGGCGCCGGAACAGCGCCCCGTTCACGTTGCCGAGCCGCCAGTGCGACAGGCCGGAGAAGGCGGTGGTGAAGATCTCGGCGACATGCACCGAGGCCGAGGCCGCCGCCGGCGGCACCCCGGTGGAGAGCAGGAAGGTGGTCGAAGTGATGCCGTAGGCCATGCCGAGCGCGCCATCGACGGTCTGCGCCGCGAGCCCGACCGCGACGGCGGTCCAGAAGCCCCGGCTCGCCAGCCCCTCGCTCACCGCCTGGCCCGTGCCCCCGCCCGCGCCACCGGCGAGCAGGGCCCAAACCGCCGCGATCACGACAAGGGTCGCGAGGGCGGCGAGCGCCAGGAGGGCGAGCGTCCGGGGCTCACCGAATTTCGTCGGCCGCGCGGCGGCGGAGGACGATCCGGCCATCGAAAAGCGATCCATGCGAGAGGAGGCCGAAAACTAAGACCTCGCTCCTGGCGAGCAAGGGTTCGGCGTCCCAATGATTGGCTCTTGAAGAGAGCGAATCCCTCTGCGATCGGTTCCTGGGAGGACGATGTTTTCTTTGTGCCCCGCGCCGAGGCAGAGACGGGACGAAACCGTCTCCTCGGGCCGGTCTTCAGCCCTTGTCGAACGGGTTCTTGGACGTGCGCAGGGACAGCCGGATCGGCGTGCCGGGCAGGTCGAACGCCTCGCGCAAGCCGTTGACGAGATAGCGGGTATAGGATTTCGGCAGGGCGTCGAGCTGGTTGCCGAACAGGGCGAAGTGCGGCGGCCGGCTCTTCACCTGGGTGGCGTAGCGGATCTTGATGCGCCGGCCCGAGACGGCGGGCGGCGGGTTGCGCTGGAGCGCGTCGGTGAGCCACGCGTTGATCCGCGCCGTGGAGACGCGCCGGCTCCACACCTCGGAGGCGTCGACCACCGCCTGCATCAACTTGTCGATGCCCTCGCCGGCAAGGCCCGAGAGCGGCACCACCGAGACGCCGCGTACCTGCGGCAGCAGGCGGGTGCAGTCCTCGCGCAGGCTCTTGAGCAGGCCCGGTTGGTCGGCGACGAGATCCCACTTGTTGAGGCCGATCACCAGGGCGCGGCCCTCGCTCTCGACGAGATCGACGATGGTGAGATCCTGTTTCTCGAAGGGAATCGTCGCGTCGAGGAGCACGACCACGACCTCGGCGAAGCGCACCGCGCGCAACCCGTCGGAGACCGCGAGCTTCTCCAGCTTGTCGTCGATGCGGGCGCGGCGGCGCATGCCGGCGGTGTCGTGCAGCTTGATCCGGCGCCCGCGCCACTCCCAGTCGAGGGAAATCGAATCGCGGGTGATGCCGGCCTCGGGCCCGACCAGCAGGCGCTCCTCGCCGATCATCCGGTTGATCAGGGTGGACTTGCCCGCGTTCGGGCGCCCGACGATGGCGACGCGCAGGCCCTTGCCGCCCTCCTCGTCCTCCTCCTCGTCCGGTTCGGGCAGAACCTCGCGCAGCGCGTCCTGCAGCGAGCCCAGGCCCTCGCCGTGCTCGGCGGAGAACGGGATCGGGTCGCCGAGCCCCAGCGAGAACGCGTCGTAGGCACCCGCCATCCCGGCCCCGCCCTCGGCCTTGTTGGCGATGAGGATCACGGGGCAGCCGGAGCGGCGCACCAGTTCGGCGAAGGGCCGGTCGGACGGCAGGACGCCGGCGCGGGCGTCGATGACGAACAGAACCGCGTCGGCTTCGAGGATCGCGGCCTCGGTCTGGGCGCGCATGCGGCCGAGCAGCGAATCGGCATCCGCCTCTTCGAGGCCGGCGGTGTCGATGACGCGGAAGGCGACGTCGCCGATGAAGCCCTCGCCCTCGCGGCGGTCGCGGGTCACGCCGGGGCGGTCGTCGACGAGCGCGAGCTTGCGCCCGACCAGCCGGTTGAACAGGGTCGACTTGCCGACATTCGGGCGTCCGACGATCGCGACGGTCGGCAGATCCATGGGAAAGTACAGTCTCGTCAGGCGCGCGGGGCGGACAAGCCCGACGCGCGATATCCATTAATGCATCGTCTTTTCAGACAAGCCGGAGGCCACCTTTCGGGACGATGCTTGAGAAGATAAGCGGTTCCGGCCGCGCCGTCAGCGGGTGATCGGCGGCGGCGCTGCGTTCTCGGGCTTGGCCTCGGTCACGGTGACGGGACCGCCGGCCACCAGCGCCGCGTAGACGTCGACCCGCTGGCGCAGGCCCTGGGGCGTCTCGGCATCGGCGCTGATCTGGTCGAACCAGCGGCCGGCGCCCTCGATGTCGCCACGCTTGAGCGCGGCCAGGCCGAGCATCTCGCGGGCGGTGTGGCGGTAGGCGTTGGTCGGGGCGGCGAGCCCCTGGAGGCTGGCCAGGGCCGCGTTCGGATCGGACCCGTCGAGGCGCAGCAGGGCCGCGCGCAGGCGGGCGAGGTCGCGCAGGGAATCGCCGATGCCGGTATCGGCGGCCAGCTTGTCGTAGGCCTCCGCTCCGGCGGCCGCGTCGCGCTTGGCCGCGTCGGCGGCGAGGCGGAAGCGGGCGAGCAAGGCGTAGCCACCCGGCGCGTCGGTGCGGATCGCCGCGAAGTCACGGTCCGCCTCCTCGGTCTTGCCGTCCTTGGCGAGGCGGCTGGCGAGATCGTAGCGCTCGGAGGCCGCCTCGGCGCGGGTGCGCTCGGCATGGCGCCAGTAATTGTAGCCGCCGACGCCGGCCACGAGGAGGATCGCCCCGGCGATGATCAGCGCGTTGTAGCGCTTCCAGATCTTGGCGATCTGATCGCGGCGGTAATCCTCGTCGACCTCGCGGATGAACTCGTTGTTCTCGGCCATCTTCGAAAAAATCCGGGCGCCCCTCGCGGAAGCGCACTCGCCTCGCCTGTCGTGACGGGGCGCCTAGCACAGCGTCTCCGCTTTGGCGAATAGAGAGCTCAGCCTGTCAGGCCCGTCGCTTGAAGCCGCTCGAGCGGCTTCGCGGTGCGAAGAGCGCCGCGCGGAGCGGGCTCTTCAGGACGTCAGTCCCGAAAGGCATCGAGCGGAGCGAAAGCCCAAGGAACCGAGGCTCTCCGCGCCGGCGGCCGCGGCCGCTTGAGTCCGGGAAAACCGGGGCGATCGCTCCAAGCGATTGCCCCGTCAGGCCTGACCCGGCCAGGCGGCGACGCCGATGAGGAGCGGGTGCAGGTACTTGCCGAACACGAACCACGCCACGACGCCGACCACCACGGCGATGGCGTCGTTGCGCCAGCCGGCCGGGGCGGCCTGCCCGCCATGCTGCTGCGCCACCAGCCCTGCGGTGAGCGTCCGGCGCTTGGCGCTGATCCGGGCGGCCACCGCCCAGGCGAGGAAGGAGCCGAACAGCAGGATCGAGCCGAGATCGCCGTTGGCCAGCAGGTGGGCGGTCGCCCAGATCTT
>JAGTAM010000406.1 GCA_023422485.1 Pseudomonadota bacterium
CCTCATGCTGAGGCGTCCGCGAAGCGGGCCTCGAATCACGCCGCGCCGTTCATCCCGTCAGACCGATGCTACGGGATCGGCCGTTCCGGGGTGCTTCGAGGCCGAGCTTTCGCTCGGCGCCTCAGCATGAGGGGCGAGGTGCTTGCCAGTATCGAACCCGGTCCAGCGCTCTTCACAGCCGGTAGCGGATCTGGTCGGTCCAGAAACGCTCTAGGCGGGAGAGCGCGAGGTTGAGGCGGCCGAAATCGTCCTCGGAGATGCCGCCGATCGGCTGGATCGTGCGGGCGTGCTTGTCGTAGAGGCCCTGGATCAGGTCGTGGACCTCGCGGCCCATCGGGGTCAGGCTGATGCGCACCGAGCGCCGGTCGGTCTTGGAGCGGGCGTGGTGCAGGAAGCCGGCCTCGACCAGCTTCTTGACGTTGTAGGACACGTTGGAGCCGAGATAGTAGCCCTTGGAGCGCAGCTCGCTGGCGGTCAGCTCCTTGTCGCCGATGTTGTAGAGCAGCAGCGCCTGGACGCTGTTGACGTCCTCCCGGCCGCGCCGGTCGAACTCGTCCTTGATGACGTCGAGGAGGCGGCGGTGCAGCCGCTCCACGAGGTGCAGTGCCTCCAGATAGGAGCCGGCGGCGCCCTGGGCTTCGGGGGCGGCGTCCGTGGTCTTGAGGGCGGTGTTAGCGGCCTTCGTGCTCATCGTGGTGCCTTCCTGTCGGTTCGTGCCGGCTCTTGCTGGCCGGCCTCGCTTATGAGGTGAACCTAGCCCCCACCGATGAAAGCCGATTTAAGCGACAGGATGAACTCGCGATTTACTTCTGTCGGTAAATGCAAAATGAAACGATGATGTTGACCTCTTGTTCAGCCTACATCGCGGGCCGCCAGCCAGGATAACACGAAGTAAACGGCGACAATGCTTGCCTGCACTGCGATCACCGGCATCGACATCGGCAGGAGCTGCGGCGTCAGCAGCGCCAGCGTCAGCGCCGAGGTCGCGGCGAGCAGCCAGACCACCCCGCCCCAGGCGCTCGTCAGCCACAGGCCGACCGCCGCCACGAAGTCGATCACCGCGAAGTAGACGATCGCCGATTGCCGGCCCATCGGCAGGTCGGCGAACGGCGTCCGGTCGGGGATCAGGTCCAGGATCTCGCCCCAGGTCGCGAGCCCCTTGGCGAGCCAGACCAGGGCGGTGATGCGCATGAACCAGACCAGCACCACGTCCCAGCGGGTCTGCGCCCGCGGGGCGGTGCCCTCGATCCGGTCGCCGTTCCCGGTGCTCGGCCGCCCGCGCCCGTCGAGGGTGGTGCCGACCTTGGCAAGCGCCTTCACGACCGGAGTCCCGCGCCCGGCGCCGCATCGCGCGGGCCCTGGCTGCCGTCGAAGCGCGGCTCGGTGGGATCGGGCGGGTCGAAAGCGGTCTCGATCGCCGCGCCGTCGACCGCGTCCAGGGTGGCGGGCTGCCAGGCCGGCCGGTTGTCCTTGTCGATGATCACCGCCCGCACGCCCTCGTAGAAATCGTGTCCGCGCATCACCCGTTCGGCCAGACGGTACTCGGCGAGCATGGCCTCGGCGAATCCGAGTTCGCCGCCCCGGCGCATCAGCGCCTGGGCGATGATCAGGCTCGTGGGCGAGCGGGTGCGGATCGTCTTCGCGCTCGACGCCGCGAAGGCGGAGCCCTCCCCCGCCGCCGCGTCGAGGCGGCAGAGCACCTCCGCGACGGTGTCGGCGGAAAAGCAGGCATCGATCAGCGCCCGCTCGGGGACGAGGGGGCCGGTCTCCGGTGCGGGCGCATCGAGGCCCTCGAAGGCGTCGGCGATCGCCCCGCCGCCCGCGAGCCGGTCAATGAGGGTTTCGAAATCGGCTGCCCGCGCCGCATGGGTCGCGAGCCCCACCGCCAGCGCGTCGCCCGCGCCGATCCGGGCGCCCGTCAGCGCGAGGTAGCGCCCGGTGCAGCCGGGCAGGCGCGGCAGGGCGTAGGTCGCGCCGACGTCGGGGAAGAAGCCGATGCCGGTCTCGGGCATGGCGAAGCTGTAGCTCTCCGCCGCGACCCGCACGTCGCCGTGCAGCGAGATGCCGACGCCCCCGCCCATGACGATGCCCTCGATCAGGGCGATGTAGGGCTTCGGGAAGGTCTTCACGGTGGCGTCGAGCCAGTATTCCCCGCGCCAGAACGCCATCACGTCGGCGTGGCGCCCGGCCCGGCCCAGGGCGTGGATCTGGCGGATGGCGCCGCCCGCGCAGAAGGCGCGCCCGCTCGAGCCGCGCACCACGACCCGGGTGACCCGCGCATCCGCGGCCCAGGCCCGGAGCTGGCGGTGCATCGCCTCCACCATCGGCAGGGTCAGGGCATTGAGGGCCTTCGGCCGCTTCAGGGTGATCAGCCCGGCCTCTCCGCGGGTCTCGAAGGCGATTTCGGGCTCGGCCAGTTCCGCGCGCACGTCCTCTCGCAAGATCCCTTGCCCGATCCCCTGCCCGCCCCCTTGCCCACCCGACATTCCGCGCTCCACCGCCGTGCTCCACTCCGCCATGCCGCTCCCGCGCGGACGTCCGCTGCCCGGCCGCGCGGGCCTCTTAGACGAACTCCCGGCGACAGCGTCAACGCTGCGCGGCGATGCCTCCCGCACTGCGTTGTTTGGCAGTTTATTCACATTTGTTTGGTTGGCTTTTCTTCATGAGTGCCAGCCCCGTTGCCGAGTGGAGTCGATGAGCTGCCCCTATCTCGACCCGCTGCCGGCCGATCTGGGCGAGATCGAGCCCCTGTCGTTTGCAAAGATGATCGAGGTTCTCCCCATCGGCGCGATGACCTGCGACCTGAGGACCTTTACGATCGACTACGCGAACGCCTGCTCGATCCAACTCCTGCACACCATCCGCGACTCGCTGGATTTCGATCCGGAACAGATCGTCGGAACCTGCATCGACGTCTTCCACCGCCAGCCCGGCTATCAGCGCGGACTGCTCTCCAACCCTGACGCCCTGCCCCACAAGGCCCGCATCCGCTTCGGCGACGAGTGGCTCGACCTGCACATCCACCCGCTGCCGGACTCGCAGGGTCGTGTCGTGCGCGCGCTGCTGGTCTGGGCGATCGCGACCGCGGAGGTGGCCAAGGAGCACGAGGAGTACAAGCTCCTGCGCATGATCGACGACATGCCGGTGGCGGTGATGACGGTCGATCCGGCGAGCTTCGCGATCACCTACATGAACGAGACCTCGAAGCGCACGCTCTCGCAGATCGAGAACCTGCTGCCGGTCAAGCCGGACGCCCTGCTCGGCCAGTCGATCGACATCTTCCACCGCCACCCGGAGCACCAGCGCCGGCTCCTGGCCGATCCGCGCAACCTGCCTCATCGTGCCCAGATCAAGCTCGGACCCGAGGTGCTGGATCTGCAGGTCTCCGCGGTGACGGGCACGAGCGGCGACTATATCGGTCCGATGCTGACGTGGTCGGTGATCACCCACCAGGTCGCTGCCGAAGCGCGGATCCAGCAGCTCGCCCACTACGATACCCTCACGGGGCTGGCCAACCGCACCACCTTCCGCGAGCATCTGGAGGCCGCCCTCAGCCGGCCGCAGCCCTTCCACGGGCTGCTGTTCATCGACCTCGACGGCTTCAAGCTCGTCAACGACGCCAACGGCCATCTCGTCGGCGACGCGTTGCTGAAGCGGGTCGCCGACCGGCTGCGGGGGCATTGCCGCAGCCCGGAGGTGACCGTCGCGCGCCTCGGCGGCGACGAGTTCGCGATCCTGATCCAGGGCGGCGACACGAGGGCGGCGACGGACCTCGCCGAAGCCCTGGTGGAGGCGCTGGTCGCGCCCTTCCTGATCGAGGACGAGCGGCGCCTGCAGATCGGCGCGAGCATCGGCATCGCGGTCGCACCCCTGCACGGGGCCGACTCGGAAACGCTGCTCTCGCGCGCCGACATGGCGCTCTACGCTGCGAAAGCCGCCGGCAAGAACACCTTCCGCGTCTTCCAGCCGGAGATGGAGCAGCGGATGACGCAGCGGGTCCGCCTGGAGGCGAAGCTGCGGCAGGCGCTCGAAGAGAAGAACGGCCTGTTCCTGTTCTACCAGCCGATCACGGATATCCGCACCGGCCGGGTGACGACGCGCGAGGGGCTGATCCGCTGGCACCATTCGGGGCGCGGCTGGATCTCACCCGGCGATTTCATCCCGATTGCCGAGGAGAGCGGGCTGATCGACGAGATCGGGACCTGGGTGCTGCATCGCGCCTGCACGGATGCGATGAGCTGGGAGGACGAGGCGCGGGTCGCGGTCAACGTCTCGCCGCGCCAGCTCGGCACCGGTCGTCTGCTCCAGGCCGTGCTCGCCGCCCTCGTGGCCAGCGGCCTGCCGCCGCAACGCCTCGAACTCGAAGTGACCGAGAGCGCGCTGCTCAACGACCATGTCGATTGCATGGGCGAGCTGCGCCGGGTCCGCGGCCTGGGCGTGCGCATCGCGCTCGACGATTTCGGCACCGGCTTCTCGTCCCTGGCGCATCTGCGCGCCTTTCCGTTCGACAAGATCAAGATCGACGGCTCCTTCGTGCGCGACGCGACCAGCCGCCCGGATTGCGCAGCGATCGTCGGGGTCGTCGCGGATCTCGGCCGCCGCCTCGGCGTGACGACGGTGGCCGAAGGCGTCGAGACCGCAGCCCACTTGGCCCTCGTCACCGCGGAGGGGTGCAGCGAGGTTCAGGGCTACCTGCTCGGCCGTCCCGCGCCGCATCCGCGCGATGTCACGACCATCGAAGGTCTCGTGGCGCATGCGGCGCAGGGGCCGGAGGAGCCGAACGCCGACAACGAGGCCGCGTGACGACAGCCACGGCGAAGGGCCTCTGCGCGTCTCGCAGGCGGTCGGCTGCGACCCCGTCCACGCCCGAACCGAAACCGCATCGATCCAAGGGCATCATGCTGAATGCGGCTCTGAATTGCTCTCATGATGCGCGGTGCTGCGGCAAACCGGTGTTCACCTCGCCGGCAGCCCCTTTCGGTTGTCACAACGCGCGCATTTGTTGTTGAGCCCTGCCCGTATCTTCTGCACCTTCGAGGGGCGGGACGATGTTGCTTGGCCCATCGAGGCCGCGCCGACAGACGTCCCGGACG
This sequence comes from Pseudomonadota bacterium, assembly GCA_023422485.1. Lineage (GTDB taxonomy): Bacteria > Pseudomonadota > Alphaproteobacteria > Rhizobiales > Beijerinckiaceae > Methylobacterium. The sequence continues at coordinate 5,094 of JAGTAM010000406.1, forward strand.
AGGCGGAAGGGGTGGACGTTGCCTCGCTACTTCTTCGATATCCATGACGAGGCCGCCGTCATCGACATCAGCGGCCGGGATTTGCCCGATCGCGTCGCCGCGCGGGCCGAGGCGCTGGCGCGCGGGGCCGCCTTCGCCGCCGATCCGCAGAAGCTCGGCGGCGCCGGTGTCGTCGTCGTGACGGTGCGCGACGAACCCGACAGCGTGGTGATGCGCCTGCGCCTCGTCTGCCAGATCGAGGACGTGGCGGGCGGCTGACACGTTTGCGGGGGAAACCTCGGCCGTCCTCACGGGCGATGAGCGGGATGCCATCGCCGCCGGATGGCATCGAGCCGCGGGGAAAAAGGAAGCCTGCCCTGCGGCAACGGCGCCTTTCGGGTCCGAATCGGGATGTGCTAGGCGCACACCTCATGGCTGCGCGTGCCGCGGCGCTCCTCCCACCGATTCGTCTCGCGGGAAACCTCCGGTCGCCGGGCGGTTTTGGGGGATGCGAGCCCGGAATGCTCCGCCTCGGGCCATCGCCGATCGACTTGCCTTCGACCATGGCTCTGACGTCTTTGTCGCGATGCGCAACTGCCCCCGAGCCGGTGCCCCCTTCGGCTCGAGAGCGCGCTGGAACACCGGAGTCCTGAGGGCCATGTCAGACGCCACCCCGCGCCCCCTCGCCATCGAAACCGCGCGCGAAGCCGCTCCGGGCTCGGGGCCGCTGAGCCTGACCCAGCGCCCGCGCCGCAACCGCAAGGCCGACTGGTCGCGCCGTCTCGTGCGCGAGCATACCCTCACCGTCGACGACCTGATCTGGCCGCTCTTCGTCATCGAGGGCGAGCGGCGGCGCGAGCCGATCGCCTCCATGCCCGGCGTCGAGCGCCTGAGCGTGGACGAGGTCGTGCGCGAGGCTGAAGCCGCCGCAAAGCTCGGCATCCCGCTGGTCTCGTTCTTCCCCTACACCGAGCCGGGCCTGCGTGACCCCACCGGCTCCGAGGCGCTGAACCGCGAGAATCTCGTTTGCCGGGCGGTGCGGGCGGTGAAGCGGGCGGTGCCGGAGATCGGCGTGATGACCGATGTCGCGCTCGACCCCTATACCAGCCACGGCCATGACGGTTTGATCGAGGACGGCGCGATCCTCAACGACGAGACCGTGGCGGTGCTGGTCGAGCAGAGCCTGATCCAGGCCGAGGCCGGCACCGACATCATCGCCCCCTCCGACATGATGGACGGACGCGTCGGCACCATCCGCACCGGCCTCGACCGGGCGGGTTTCCGCGATGTGCAGATCATGGCCTACGCCGCCAAGTACGCCAGCGCCTTCTACGGTCCGTTCCGCGACGCCATCGGCACCAAGGCGGCTTTGGTCGGCGACAAGCGCACCTACCAGATGGATCCCGGCAACGCGGCGGAAGCCCTGCGCGAGGTGGCGCTCGACCTTGCCGAGGGCGCCGACTCGGTGATGGTCAAGCCGGGGCTGCCCTATCTCGACATCATCACCCGGGTGAAGACGGAGTTTTCCGTGCCGACCTTCGCCTATCAGGTGTCGGGCGAGTACGCGATGATCGAGGCCGCCGCCCGCAACGGCTGGCTCGACGGCGAGCGCGCCATGACCGAGAGCCTGCTCGCCTTCAAGCGCGCCGGGGCCGACGGGGTGCTGACCTACTACGCCCTCCGCGTGGCCGAGCGCCTGCGGGCCGGCGCCTGACCGGCCTGCCTGCGGGAATCGGACGAACATGCGTCGGTGGCGCCCCGGTGGCCGCGTCACGGCGTTGCTGGGTGCCCTCCCTCTGGCTCGTGGCCGGATCCGGCTGCGACACGGCGCTCGACGCCAAGGGATTCGAGCACGTCCAGATCATGTCCTACGCCGCCAAGTACGCCTCCGCCTTCTACGGCCCGTTCCGCGACGCGATCGGCACGAAGAAGACCCTGGTCGGCGACAAGCGGACCTACCAGATGGACCCCGGCAACGGGCTCGAGGCGATCCGCGAGGCCG
>JAGTAM010000410.1 GCA_023422485.1 Pseudomonadota bacterium
CGACAACCCGAAGCCCAGCGACGCCGACATCGACGGCGCGATGGACGGCAATGTCTGCCGCTGCGGCACCTATCAGCGCATCCGCGCCGCCATCCACGAAGCCGCCCGCTCGCTCGCCTGAGCCGCCTCGCAATCCACCGCATACAGGAGCCTGGCATGCTCAAGCCCGATTTCACCGCTGCGCCCGTTCCCTCCCGGCGCGCCTTCCTCACCGGCGCGGCGGCCGGCGCCGTGCAGCTCGCCTTCCGCCTCGACCTGAAGGGCGCCCGCGCCGCGGAAGCCTCGGACGCGCTGTCCAAGGCCCCGGCCCAGCCCAACGCCTTCGTGCGCATCGCCGCCGACGACACCGTCACGGTGATGATCAAGCACCTCGACATGGGCCAGGGCAACACGACCGGTCTCGCCACCATCCTCGCCGATGAACTCGACGCGGATTGGAGCCAGATGCGCGTCGCCCTCGCGCCGGCCGACGCCCGGCTCTACGCCAACCTTCTGATGGGCCCGGTCCAGGGCACCGGCGGCTCGACGGCGATCGCCAATTCCTGGTTCCAGCTCCGCAAGGCGGGTGCGGCCGCCCGCGCCATGCTGGTTTCGGCGGCGGCCGAGACATGGGGCGTGCCGGCCGCCGAGATCACCGTCGCGAAGGGCCTCATCAGCCATAAGTCCGGCAAGCAGGCCCGCTTCGGCGAATTCGCCGAGGCCGCCGCCGCCAAGCCGGTGCCACAGGAGCCGCGCCTCAAGACCCCCGCCGAGTGGACGCTGATCGGCCAGCGGGTGCCGCGGATCGACTCGGTGGCCAAGACCGACGGCACCGCGATCTACTCCCTGGACATCCGCCGCCCCGGCCAGGTCACGGCGCTGGTCGCCCACCCGCCGCGCTTCGGCGCGACGGTGAAGTCGGTCGATGCGGAGGCCGCACAGGGCATGCCGGGCGTCGTCGGCATCGTCACGATCCCGACCGGCGTGGCGGTGATCGCCCGCGACACCTGGAGCGCGATGAAGGCCCGCGAGGCCCTCAAGATCACCTGGGACGATTCCGCCTCCGAGACCCGCTCCTCGGACGCGATCCTCGCCGAGTACCGCGAGACCGCCAAGACTCCCGGCCTCGTCGCTTCGCAGGCGGGCGACGCCGACGGTGCCATCAAGGGTTCGGCGAAGGTGCTGGAGGCGGAGTTCTCCTTCCCCTACCTCGCCCATGCGGCGATGGAGCCGCTCAACGCCACGATCGAGCGGGCGGCGGACGGCAGCTACGACGTCTATGCCGGTTGCCAGATCCAGACCGTCGAGCAGGCGGTGCTGGCAGCCACGCTGGGTGTCACCACCGACAAGGTCCGTCTGCACACGCAATGGGCCGGCGGCTCGTTCGGCCGGCGCGCGACGCCGGGCGCCGACTACTTCGCCGAGGCCGCCGCGATCGTGAAGGCCTGGGACGGCAAGGCGCCGGTCCACCTCGTCTGGACCCGCGAGGACGACATGGCCGGCGGCTATTACCGTCCGCAGGTCTTCCACACGGTCAAGGCGGGCCTGAACGAGAAGGGGCAGATCACCGGCTGGCGCCACGCCATGGTCGGCAAGTCGATCATGATCGGCTCGCCCTTCGAGGCGATGCTGGTGAAGAACGGGATCGATTCCACCACCGTCGAGGGCGCCTCGGACACGCCCTACGCACTCCCCGCCTACCGCTTCGAGGTGCACAATGCCCGCGAGGGCGTTCCGGTGCTGTGGTGGCGCTCGGTCGGCCACACCCACACCGCGCACGTGATGGAGGTGTTCGTCGACGAGCTGGCGCATGCGGCCGGCGCCGACCCGGTCGCCTACCGCCTGTCGCTGCTGACCCGGGCGCCGCGCCTGTCCGGCGTGCTGCGGCTGGCCGCCGACAAGGCGGGCTGGAGCCAAAAACCCTCCGAGAAGGGCCGCGGTCTCGGTGTCGCCGTCCACGAATCCTTCGGCTCCTACGTGGCGATGGTCGCCGATGTGACCGCGGGCGATTCCACGGCCAAGGTCAACCGGATCGTCGCGGCGGTCGATGTCGGCGTCGCGGTCAATCCGGACATCATCCGCGCCCAGGTCGAGGGTGCGGTGGGCTTCGCCCTCTCGGCGGTCCTGCGCAACCGCATCACCCTCAAGGACGGCGTGGTGCAGGAGCGGAACTTCGACAGCTACCAGCCGACCCGCATCTCCGAGATGCCGCGGGTCGAGGTCCACATCGTGCCCTCCGAGGTCGCGCCCACCGGTATCGGCGAGCCCGGCGTGCCGGTTCTGGCGCCGGCCATCGCCAACGCGGTCTTCGCCGCGACGGGTCAGCGCCTGCGCTCGCTGCCGCTTGATCTCTCGGCCCTGCGCGGTGCGTAGTGGATCCGGCCCGTTCGCGGGTCCGTCCGCGCCCGCGCGGACGGTGCTTCCCGCCGGATCCGAACGGGGCCGGCGGGGCGAAAGCGGATCGGGCACGATCCTCCGGTCGGACGCTCGATCCACCCCTGCGTGCTTTACAAGCGTATCAGACTGTCCCTTAGGTTGAACCCATCGAGCCACAGCGGGGTGTGGGATGGGTGCGAAGACGGATCCGTCCGAGCGGCCTTCGTCTCCCGGCACGGCGAACCGGCTGACTCGCGAAGACGATTGGGCCGAAACGCCTCTCGGCCCGATTGAGACGTGGCCGGTTTCGCTGCGGTCGGCCGTCGGTTTCCTGAACGCTCTGGGCGCTCCGGCGGCCCTGGCCTGGGGCCCGGCCCTGACGGCCCTGTGCAACGACGCCTTCCGGGCGCTTGTCGGCCCCATCCCGGTCGGACGCGCCTTACCCGCCCTCGCGCGCACCGGACAGGACGCGGAGAGGCTGGCCGTCCTCCTCCGGCGGGTCCGATCCGGCGAAGCGATCACCGCCGCCGGCTTCGTCTTCGGTACGGAGCCGTCCGGTGCGGCGCTCACGCTCTGTCTCAGCCCGATCCGCGATCCCGGCAGCGGGGTGGCGGGGGTCCTGGCGCTCGTTACCGGAACCGGGGCAACGGTCATGGAGGGCCGCTGCGAGGCGCCGCTCCGGGTCGGCAAGGCGACGGACAGCCCCCTGTTCCAGACGATGGGACAGGGCTACTGCGAGCTCGAATTCGAGCGTGATGAACAGGGCCGTGCGGTCGATTTCCGCTTCATCGATCTCAATCCCGCCTTCGAGCGGCTGATCGGCCTCCCGGCGGCGCAGGCGCGCGGGCTGCTGGCGCGCGAGGTGATGCCGGATCTCGATCCCTGGTGGGTTCAGACCTACGAGCGGATCGCCGCTGCGGGCATACCGGCCCGGTTGGAGCATACCGACACGCCGAAGGGGCGCTGGTTCGAAGTCTCGGTCTACCCTCAGGCGAACGATCGGCTGCTGGTCCTCTACGACGACGTCACCAAGCGCAAAGCGGCCGAGACGGCCCTGCGGGATCGCGAGGAGCGGCACGCGTTCCTCCTGGCGCTGAGCGACGCGGTGCGCACGCTGACCGATCCGGCCACGATTCAGAACGAAGCCTGCCGGTTGCTCGGCGAGCGGCTGGAGGTCGACCGAGCCTACTACGTTGCCATCGACGAGGCTGCCGGAACCGCACGGATCGCCTGGGACCACCTTCGCGGCGATGCGCGCTCATTGGCCGGCGAACACCGCATCGCGGATTTCGCATGGTCGATCGACATTCTCCGCCGCGGCCAGTGCCATGTCGTGGCCGACACCCAGACCGCGGCCGTGGTCCCGCCGGCGCACCGTCCGAGCCTGGCGGCTCTCGGAATCGCCGCCTGCCTGGGGGCGCCGCTGATCAAGAACGGCCGCCTGGTCGGCGCGCTCTGCGTCACGCAGGCGATCCCGCGGGATTGGACGCAGACCGATGTCGGGTTGCTGCGCGACGTCGCCGAGCGAATCTGGTCGGCGGTCCAGCGCGGACGGGCGGAGGCGGACATCCGGCGCAAGAACGCGCTGCTCGAAGGGATCAACCGCATCTTCCGCGAGGCGCTGGCCGCACGCACGGAGGAGGAGCTCGGTCGCGCCTGCCTCGCGGTCGCCGAGGACGTGACGCAGAGCGCCTTCAGTTTCATGGGCGAGATCAACCACGAGAGCTGCCAGTTCGACGAAGTCTCCATCAGCGATCGCGGCTGGCACCACTTCGCGAAGGACGATCCCGCCTTCCCGAAGGGTGCGCCTCCGAAAGGGCTCAAGCTCCACGGCCTCTATGGCCGCGTGCTGAAGGACGGGAGCAGCCTCATCGCCAACGACCCGCAAGCGCATCCCGACCGGATCGGCACGCCGAAGGGGCATCCGCCGCTCAAGGCCTTTCTCGGCGTTCCGCTGAAGCGGGATGGGCAAGCCGTGGGCATGATCGGCCTCGGCAACCGGGAAGGCGGCTTCAGACCGGAAGATCGAGAGGCTGCCGAGGCGCTGGCACCGGTCATCCTCCAGGCGCTGCTGAGCCGGCGGACCGCCGACACCCTGCGCGACAGCGAGGAGCGATTCCGAAGCCTGACCGAACTCGTGCCGAGCTTTCTCTGGCACATGGATCGCGATGGGAAGATCACCGTCGCGAACCAGCAATGGTACGACTACACCGGCCTGACGCCCGACCTGATGCAGGACGGCGGCTGGCTCGCGGCCCTCCATCCCGACGATCAGGACGAGACGTGGCGGGTCTTCGGCGAGGCCCTCGCCACCGGCCGCGCGGTGGAGCGGCAGCAGCGCATCCGCCGCCGGGACGGGACCTACCGCTGGTTCCTGATCCGCCATGCCCCCGCCCGCGAGGCGGAGGACCGGATCGGGCGCTGGTTCGGTGCGGCCACCGACATCCACGACCAGTATCTCGCGGCCGAACACCTGCGGGCGGAGGAGGCGCGCCATGCCTTCCTGCTCGACCTCGCCGACCGGCTGCAGGGCCAGACCGATCCGGTGGCGACCCTGCGCGTCGCCGTCGAGACGCTCGGCCCCCATCTCGGCCTGAGCCGGGCCGGCTATGCGCGCGTCTACGCCGACGGCGAGATCCTCGAACGGCAGGTGCGCTACACCGCGATCGAGGAGCCGCACCTCGGGCCGCTGCGGATCCGGGATTTCGGCGAGAGCTTTCGCGACCGGTGCCACCGGGGCGAGACGATCATCGTGAACGACACCAGCGCGCTCCGGAATCCCGAATTCTACAGGAAGGTGGACATCGGCAGCCTGATGGCGGTGCCCCTGGTCCGCGACGGCCAGTTGCGCGCCCTGTTCTTTCTCGACGACCACAAGCCACGGGCGTGGTCACGCGCCGAGGTGACATTGGCCGAGGATGTGGCGGCCCGGACTTGGGATGCGGCCGAGCGCGCCCAGGCCGAGACGGAGCTACGCGCCAGCGAAGCCCGGCAGCGCGCCCTGGTCGAGGGCATACCCCAACTCGTCTGGCGGGCGGATCAGCACGGCGGCTGGAGTTGGGCGAGTCCGCAATGGTATGCCTATACCGGCCAGACCGAGGCCGAGAGCGGCGGCTCCGGCTGGCTCGACGCGCTCCACCCCGACGACCGCCCCCGGGCACAGGAAGCCTGGAACGGAACCGACCCGGCCAGCGCCCTCACCGTCGATTACCGCATCCGCCACGCCGCGGAGGATCGCTACCGCTGGTTCCAGAACCGAGCGCTGCCCGTGCGCGGAGAGAGCGGCATCGTCGAATGGTTCGGAACCTCCACCGACATCGACGACCTGCGCCAGCTCCAGGAGCAGCAGGGCGTGATGGTGGCCGAGCTGCAGCACCGCACCCGCAATCTCATCACGGTGGTGCGCTCGCTGGCCGAGCAGACCATGGCCGGGAGCACCTCCATGGAGGTGTTCCGCAGCCGCTTCTACGGTCGGCTCGCGGTGCTCTCACGCGTGCAGGGCCTGCTCTCGCGCTCGACCCTCGAGCCGATCACCCTGCACACCCTCATCAGCACCGAACTCGATGCCCTGGGCGCCTGGGAGGCTGCGGAGCGCATCGTCCTCGAAGGCCCGCCCGTGCGGTTGCGCAAGGCGACGGTGCAGACCTTCGCGCTCGCCCTGCACGAACTCGCCACCAATGCCCGCAAGTACGGTGCACTCGCCGACCGCGCCGGGCGGCTGAGCGTGACGTGGCAAACCTACACCGAGGGCGAGCGGGCGCGGCTGATCCTGCATTGGCACGAGACCGGGTTCGAACGCTCCGCCGAGGAGAATATTCCGCAGCGGCGCGGCTACGGCCGCGAACTGATCGAGAAAGCCCTGCCCTACTCGCTGGATGCGCGCACCCGCTACGAGTTGAGCGAGACCGCCCTGCACTGCACCATCGATCTGCCGCTGACCGAGCGGCCCAAGCCGAGCCGGTAGCCCTGCCGCCGCTTCGGGGGAGAGGGCCCGGATCGAAGATCCGGCCCGGTCGCATCAGCCTCGGGCCCTGCGCTCACCAACGGTCGGTGACGCCTCCCTTGACGGCGTGAACCTGGGCGCAGGCGCCGACCTGACCGGCCTAGGCCAAGCCGAGATCGAGCAAGGTCTGTGCAAGCAGGCCCGCGCTCGCCGTTTTCCCGGCCGAGTTCTCCAGGCTGCCTCTACGCCGACGCCAGCGCCCCCTCGATCGCCCGCGCGACGGCGAGCGCACGCCCGTCGTCGCCGAAACGGGCGATCACCTGCACGCCGAGCGGCAGGCCGTCGCCCGGCACCGGAACGTTGACGCAGGGCACGCC
>JAGTAM010000528.1 GCA_023422485.1 Pseudomonadota bacterium
GGCATGAACTGGGTGTGGCCCATGGCGCCGGCCCAGGAGCCGCGCATCCGCTCCGCATCGGCATCGCCGTCGGCGAGGATCTTCAGGGCCGCGACGAGTTCGTCGCGCCACAGGCCGGGACGGGCCGGGTCGCCGCAGGCGAGCGTCGCCAGCGCCGGGATCACCGGGCGGATGCCGTTTCCTTCGAGAGCCGCCCCGTAATTCGACTCGACGCCCCAGAAAGCGACCAGGATGTGCCGATCGACGCCATAGGCCGCCTCGATCCGTCCCAGCACCTCGGACCACTCGGCGAGCTTGGCCTGCCCCGTCGCGATCCGCTCCGCGGTCACGCTCGCCTCGACATACTGCCAGATCGGCTTGACGAACTCGGCCTGGGACTGGGTCGCCGGCACCACCGTGGGATCGGGGGCGATCCCCGTGAGCGCCGCCTCGGCCACCGGCCGCGGCACGCCGCGCTCCTCGGCGAGCGTCTTCCACCCGCCGAGGCATTGCGCGAAATCCGGCGCCGTCGCCGGGTTCGCCGCCGCGCCGGCCGCCGGATCGGTCGGAGCCTCGGCCCGCACCGGGCTCGCGCCGGTGAGGGTCAGGGTGGCGAGGAGGAGGGCTTTGGCTGAAGGCCGCATGGGTGCAGCCTTATCATCTCTTGGCCCGATCGCGAGGGCCGCTGCGTCAGCTTCCGAAGGCGCTCGCCCGGGCGAAGGCGGCTGCAAACCCTGAGAGCGGCACGGTGATGATCGTGGGTTCCTTCGCGTCCGGCTTCGTCGCCGAGATCGTGAGGTTGGTCGCCGTCTTCATCGTGTCGGTGGCGAGCGTCGGCAGGCTGATCGGCACGAGGCAGCCGTCGCTGACGCAGTACGAGAACGGCGCGCCCTTGCCGAGCTGCCGGTCATCGAGCTTGAACGAGACGCCGGGCTCGATCTGGAGGCCGAACGGCATCAGGATCAGGCCCTCACTTTTTCCATCCCTGGGCGGACGCAGCTCGACGCTGAACAGCCGCTTGCCCGTGCGCCGGTCGCCCTGCGACTGGATGATGACGCAGTCGGTGCGCGCCTCGGCGCGGTTGCAGTTCATCGTCCAGTCGCCGTAGCTCTCGCTGACGGAGCTGGCGCCGGCGGGCCACTGGGAGGAACTGGCGGCCGCGGCAGGTTCCAGCACCGTGCCGGACGGCGCAGGAGTGGCCGATTCCTTGGCCTCTTCCTTCTTCGGAGCCGGCTTGCGCGGGCGCGGCTTCGGCTTGGCGGCCGGCTCGGCGGGGGCAGCCTCGGTTGCGGCATCCTCCTGCGCCGGGGCGAGGCCCGGCCAGGCCAGAACCATCATTCCGGCGAGCAGAAGCGCGGTCGCAGACGCGGTTCCGCGGGACAGAGGCGGCATGGTCGGGCTCCTAAGGGTGTCGTAAGGGGGCGCCTAGCCCCGCTTGCGGACGGATGCAATCGCACCAACGCCGCACAGCAGCGACACGAAGAATTTTGCGGTCAAGCCTGGAATCATTCCACGAAATTCAGAACAATATCCCGGTTCCTGCCGGGACTATTGAGCAAAAGAAGGTGCCCGGAGCGCATATGAGCAGCATTCTCGATCACGCCCCGCGCGATGCCCGCGGCGAACCCCATCCCCTGTCGCAGTATCGCGGCAAGGTGCTTCTGATGGTCAACACTGCCTCGAAATGCGGTTTCACACCGCAATATCAGGGCCTCGAAGCGCTCTGGCGTCGCCATCGCGACCGCGGCTTCGTGGTGCTCGGCCTGCCCTGCAACCAGTTCGGCGCGCAGGAGCCGGGCGATGCCGCCGCCATCGAGCAATTCTGCTCGCTCACCTACGACGTCACCTTTCCGGTGCTCGCCAAGCTCGAGGTGAATGGCCCCGGAGCCGATCCGCTCTACATCGATCTGAAGCGTGAGAAGCCGGGGCTGTTCGGCACGCAGGCCATCAAGTGGAACTTCACGAAGTTCCTGATCGGCCGCGACGGACGGGTGATCGGCCGCTTCTCGCCCTCGACGAAGCCGGAGGCGCTGGAGGGGGCGATCGAGCGGGCCCTGGCGGAACCGGCCGGGTAGCGCTCACCGACCGGTTCGGGCCGCCGGCCCCGGATCGATCGCCGGAAGTTCGCCCGGCGGCTGGCCGGGGGCGGCGGCGACCTGCGGGGCCTCGACGCCGCGGGCACGGTTGGCGAGCGCCACGGTCAGCTTCTCGGCGGGCTCCGAGCCCATCAGGGCCAGCACTTCGGCCATCTTGCGCGGGTTCATCGCCATCACGATCGGCACCAGCGTCTCGAGATTCAGGCGGTCGAAGACCCGAGCCGCATCCTTCGGCTTCATCGTCTCGTACATCAGGACGATGCCCTTCATCCCCGCCTTCTCGGCCTCGGCCCGCCGGCTTCCCTCGGACCCGACCTTGTCCTCGGCGCCCTTGAGGTCGGCCACGCCGGATTCGAGCTTGCGCTCGGCGTCCTTCAGCATCTGCTCGCGCAGGTCGAGTTCGTCCCCGCGATGCTTCAGGGTCTCGCGGCGGGCAGCGAGCTTTTCGAGGATCGCCCGCTCGCTGTCCGAGACCGGTTCCGGCACCTGCGGCTGGTAGACCGGCGGCGGAGCGGGCTCGGCCTTCTTCGGCGGCGTCGAGACGGAGCCGGTGGTGGTCGGGTCGGTCGGCTCGTAGTTGGTCCGCGCCTTGGCCAGCACGCGGGCGAAGTCCGGCAGCGGCGTGCCGGGGGGCGCCGGGTCTTCGGCCAGCAGGGCGGTCAGCTTGAGCACGAGAAGCCCGATCGCCGCCAAGGTCACGGCGTCGATCAGGCGCAGCCGGAAGGGACGCGCCGGAAGGCTCGCGAGGCGTGCGAGTCGGCGCGCGGGCAGGCTCATGCGGCTCTGGCCCGCAGACGGTCGAGGGCGCGCTCGGACAGGGCCTGGGCGGCGGCGAGCGC
>JAGTAM010000431.1 GCA_023422485.1 Pseudomonadota bacterium
AATGAAAGCCGCCCCGCCTGGCGGCCGGGCTTCCTGGTTTCGAGACCCTTTATGGGAGGTTCGGCTTAGTAGCTGCCGAACTTGTAGTTCAGGCCGGCGCGGATGACGGCGAAGTCGATGTCGCGGCGGGCGGTGTTGTTCAGGATGGTCGAGGGCGAGATCGGGCCGGCCGCGGTCAGCGGGGTCGCGGTGACGATCACGCCGTTGGCGTTGGCGTAGCCGTAGCGGCTGTTGTTGCCGTCGAAGTTCACGTACAGACCTTCGACCTTGAGCGTCACCGCCGAGGAGCGGAAGAAGTTCAGGAACGAGTCGGTCGGGAGCGCGTACTCGACACCGCCGCCAGCCGTGTAGCCGGTCTTGAAGTCGTCGGTGTCGACGGCGCGGCCGCCACCGAAGCTGCCGTAGGCGAAGCCGCCGGTGCGGTAGAACAGGACGCGGTCGAAGGCGTAACCGATACGGCCGCGGACGGTGCCGAAGAAGTCGAGGCCCTGGACGCCGGTCGGGTTGACCAGGGTCACGCCCGGCTGCACGAAGCCGCCCGGGGTCACGGCGCAGGCGATGCCGCCGGTGCCGCAGAGACCGTTACGGCCGAAACGGCCGCCGAGGTCGGCGTACTGAGCGTCGGCCTCGATACCGATCACCACACCCGAACCCGGGGTGAACTGATAGTTGTAGCCGATCTGACCACCGCCGACGAAGCCGTCGCTGCGGCCGCCGTTGTCGAAGGCGAAGCCGGCGATCGCGCCGACCGGGCCGCCGACCACGCGGCGGTCGATCGTGACGACCTGCGTCGGGGCCAGGGAGTCCTCGACGCCGAAGCCGTAACCGGCGTTCAGACCGGCGTAGAAGCCGGTCCAGGTGAAGACCGGAACGGGCGTGAAGACCGGCGGCGGAGCGGCGCGGCGCGGCAGGTCGGCGGCGGAGGCCGCAGCGGTCAGCGCCGTGAAGGCGGCAAGAGAGGTCAGAAGCTTTTTCATTTTTTGATCCCCAGCAGAAACCCTATCGCCCGCAAGCTAGACCATTTCTCCGGCCCGAGATGTAGCCAGCAGGACACACTCGCTGCGCGACAATCTGGCTGATGGGCGGTCGCAACCTGCTCGGATCGATGCCGAAACCAGACTTGGCGCCGGCGCGGAGGTATCGGTTGCCTCGCGAGCAAAGAGGATGGCTTGCAGGGACTTGTAGAGCCCCGGCGTCGAAGAGGGTTCCAGCCGGATGATCCCGTGTGACGATGGACGTTCGTCGGGCCGCCGGCCGTCGACGGCTCATCGGCGTAACATACGGGAAAGTCGCTCCAGGCTCATGCCCTCGGCGCGCGCCGATCCTCCGGCACGCATGTCCTGTTCTCGTGCCTCAAGCCGGACCTGCTCATCTGCCGAACGTCGGCTCTTGTCTGCCGAATAGCTTGGCTGGCGAAATCCGCTCGCTTGCCTCGCCAGGCGGATGTCGGTCCTCACGCACTCGTCGTACGGACTCGCCGATGCGATGTCCGCGCGATCAAGCGGGAACCACCTCAGACCGGGATCGTGCCGTTGGCCTCGAGCACGGCGCCCGCGAGATAGAGCGAGCCGCAGATCAGGACGCGCGGCGGACGCTGGAAGACCGTATCCGACAGGCTCGCCACCGCCGCCTCGACACTCGGCGCGACCTCCGCCGAGAGACCGACCGTGCGGGCGATTCCCGCCACTTCCTCGGCGGGGCGTGCGGCCACCTGACCGGTGATCGGCACCGCGATGAGCGAGCGGGCCAGACCGACGAAGTTCTTCAGGAACCCCTCCGCATCCTTGGTGCCGAGCAGCCCGACGATGAGCACCAGCGGCGCATCGCTGCGCTCGCCGAGATCGGCCATCGCCGCGGCGAGGATGCGCCCGCCATCGGCGTTGTGGCCGCCGTCGAGCCAGAGTTCGGCGTCCCTCGGCATCCGCTCGGCGAGCGCGCCGCGCACGAGGCGCTGGAGCCGGCCCGGCCAGTCGACGTTGCGCAGGCCTGCCTCGAGGGCCGCCGTGCCGATATCGCCGAAGCCCGCCGCGCGGAGTGCCGCGATGGCGGTTCCGGCATTGGTGAGCTGGTGGCGCCCGGCCAGCCGGGGGCGCGGCAGGTCGAACAGGTCGGTCTCATCCTGAAAGACGAGCCGCCCGCTCTCCTCGTGGACCGAGAAATCCTGATTGCCGACCCGCACCGGCACCGCGCCGACCCGCTCGGCCTGGCGGCAGAGCACGGCATCGGCCCCCGAATAATCCTGGGCGGCGATCACCGCCGGGCAGCCGCGCTTGAAGATGCCGGCCTTCTCCATCGCCACCGCCTCGACGGTGTCGCCGAGATATTCGGCATGGTCGCGCCCGATCGGGGTGACGACGGCGCAGGCCGGCCCGTCGATGACGTTGGTGGCATCCACCCGGCCGCCGAGGCCGACTTCGAGCAGCAGCACGTCGGCGGGGCATTCCGAGAACAGAAGAAGGGCCGCCGCCGTGGTGATCTCGAACACGGTGATCGGATCGCCCTTGTTGGCCGCCTCGCACCGGGCGAAGGCGTCGGCGAGCCGGTCCTCGGCGACATAGTGGCCGCCGCCGATGCCCCCTAAGCGGATGCGCTCGTGGAAGCGCACGAGGTGGGGCGAGGTGTAGACGTGGGCGGCCAGCCCCCCCGCCTCGAGGATCGCCCGCATGAAGGCGATGGTCGAGCCCTTGCCGTTGGTGCCGGCGACGTGGATCACCGGCGGCAGGCGCCGCTCAGGATGGTTGAGGGCCGCCAGCAGGCGCTCGATGCGCCCGAGCGACA
>JAGTAM010000495.1 GCA_023422485.1 Pseudomonadota bacterium
GCGCATCGCCAAGACGCAGCGCGAGAATCCGCCCGCGCCGGCCGAGGGCACCCCCGGCGCCACTGCCGCCGCCGGCGCGGCGCCCGCGGAGGAGACCGTCACCGACCTGCTCAAGCTCGACGACCTCAAGCTGGAGATGGGCTACGCGCTGCTGGCCCTCGTCAACGGCGAGGGCCAGGACCGGCTCACCGACCAGATCAAGGCCTTGCGCCGGCAGCTCGCCTCGGAACTCGGCATCGTGATGCCCTCCGTGCGCATCCTCGACAACGTGAGTCTCGAGGCCAACACCTACGTGGTGCGGGTGAAAGAAATCGAGGCCGGCACCGGACAGGTCTTCCCCGGCCAGTTCATGGCGATGGACCCGATGGGCGGGCAGGTGCAGCTTCCCGGCCAGCACCTCTTGGAGCCGACCTTCGGCCTGCCGGCGACCTGGGTCGATGCCGGTCTGCGGGATCAGGCCCAGCTCAAGGGCTACACTGTGGTCGATGCCGCCACCGTGATCTCGACCCACCTGACCGAACTGATCAAGGCTCACGTCTCGGAACTGCTCAACCACGTCGAGGTGCAGAAGCTTTTGCGCGAATTGTCCAAGGAGCACACGGAACTCCTCAAGGAAGTGGTGCCCTCGCAGATCGCCACCACCGGCATCCAGCGGGTGCTGCAATTGCTGCTGGCAGAGCGTGTCTCGGTGCGCGATCTCGGCTCCATCGTCGAGGGCATCGCCGAGGTCGCCGGCCACCTGAAGAATCCGCGCGACATCGTCGAGCATGTCCGCGCCCGCCTCGGCCGGCAGATCTGCGCGCAGTACCAGGGTCCGGACGGAACGCTGCCGATCATCACCCTGTCGCCGGCCTGGGAGCAGGCCTTCCTCGAATCGATCGTCGGCGAGCGGGAGGAGCGCTACCTCGCGATGCAGCCCTCGAAGCTGACCGAATTCGTCAACACGGTGCGGGACCGCTTCGAGCAGGCGGCGCGGATGGGCGAGATGCCGGTGCTCGTCACCTCGGTCCAGGCCCGGCCGTTCGTCCGCTCGATCATCGTGCGCTTCCGCCGCGAGACCCCGGTGATAAGCCAAGCGGAGATCCATTCCCGCGCCCGCCTGCGGACGGTCGGCTCGGTCTGAGGATGCGAGGGCCGGCTGGAGCGGACCTTCACGTCTCACCGAGGAATGCCGATTGCAAGAATTGTTAAGACCGCCACGCTAGCAACTCAGCATTGTCCCACCTCAGACATGACAAACCTGAGGCGTCTGGGGGGAGGCGTGATGGTCCGGTTCGATATCTCGAGGAAACTTTACGCGCTGGTGGCGCTCGCGGCCCTCAGCCTGGCCGCGATCAGCGCCGTCGCCCTGACCTACCAGTACGACGCGATGTACGCGCAGCGCCTGAACCGCCTCAACCTGATGACGGAGGCGGTCGTCAATCTGATCGAGCACCATCGCCAACGCGCCGAGAAGGGCGAGACGACGGAGGCCGAGGCGCGGAAGGCGGCCTATGCCGAGATCACGTCGATGCGCCACGGCACGGACGGCTACTTCTTCGTCTATGACCGCAACGTCATCGTGACCGCCCACGTCACACCGAAATTCATCGGTCAGAGCTTCGCCGATCTCAAGGACACGACCGGTTTCGCCTTCATCGCCGATGTTCTGCCGCGCGCGGTGCGCGATGGGGTCGCCTCGGTCGTCTACACATGGAAGCGGACGCCGGAGGCGGAGGCGACGTCGAAGCTCGGCCTGTTCCGGTTCTACGCTCCGTGGGGACTCTATATCGGGACGGGCGTCCACACCGACGACCTGACGGCGACGCTGTGGGAGCAGATCGAGCGCCTCGGCGTCATCGCACTCTGCATCCTCCTCGTTCTCGGCGCGGCGTCCTGGGCGATCATCCGCTCGATCGTACGCCCGATGAACGCCCTGCGCTCGACCATGGGCCAGCTCGCCGAGGGACGCACCGACATCGCCTTGCCCGAGACGAAGCGGACCGACGAGGTGGGCGCCATGGCGCGCGCCGTCGCGGTCTTCCGCGACAACGCCGTCGAGCGTGAGCGGCTGCAGGGGGTCCAGGATGCCGATCAGGCCCTCAAGATGCAGCGCGCCGAGCGGCTGAACGGTCTGATCCAGGACTTCGAGGGGATGATCACCGGCATCGTCACCCGCATCGGCGGAGCCGCCTCGCAACTGCAATCGACCGCGCAGGGTCTGGCCGGGACAGCCAGTCAGACGGCCGGCCAATCGACCGCAGTGGCCGCTGCCGCCGAGGAGGCGACGGTGAACGTCAACACCGTGGCCGCTGCCGCCGAGGAACTCGGCGCCTCCGTTCAGGAAATCGGCCGCCAGATGGACGGTTCAGCCGCCCTGTCGCGCACCGCCGTCGAGGAGGCCGGACAGACCGGGCAGCTCGTCCAGGAGCTGAGCGAGGCCGCCGCCCGCATCGGCGACGTCGTGGCGATGATTTCGGACATCGCCGGCCAGACCAACCTGCTGGCGCTCAATGCGACGATCGAGGCTGCACGCGCGGGCGAGGCGGGGCGCGGCTTCGCCGTGGTGGCGGCGGAGGTGAAGGAACTCGCCTCGCAGACCGCGCGGGCGACGACCGACATCTCGGACCAGATCGCCCGCATCCAGCGCTCGACCGATACGGCCGTCGGCGCGATCGGCGACATCGCGACCCGCATCCGCGAGATCAACAGCGTCTCCGCCTCGATCGCGGCGGCGGTCGAGGAGCAGAGCGCGGCCACGCAGGAGATCGTGCGCAACGTGGCTCAAGCCGCGACCGGGACCAGCGAGGTCACCCACAACATCTCCGGCGTGGCCCAAGCGTCGGAAGAGACCGGGAGGGCTGCGGCGCAGGTTCTCGGGGCGGCCTCAGACCTGTCGGCGCAATCCGACCACCTGCGGGCCGAGGTCAGACGCTTCCTGGAAACGGTGCAGGCGGCCTGACGCGCCGCCTGGACCACCGCGGGCGATCCTGCCGGCACGAAAAAGCCGAGCCCGACCGGGATACGGTCGGGCTCGGCCTTTCATGCTTCGTGACCCCGACTGCCGAATAGAGTCTCACCCGTCGAGCCGGGATGGATTTCGAAACGGAAATGCGAGGGGCCGCTCGCCCCGAAAGCGGCCGGTCAGGCGTGCCCCTCGATAGCACGCAGAACGGCAACCATCTCGTCGGCCTGCGAACGCGTGAGCCCGCTGCTGATGATCGTGCCGTTGCGGCAGATCGAGCAGGTGCCGTCCTCGGCAACCCGTATCTTAATCGAGGCCATCATATCCATCCGGGGGCCAGGATGCCCCCAACCGGGCGAAGCTTAACCGTTCCTGAAAGACCGGCAAGCCCTCGTGTCCCACTCATCCACTGAGGCGGCGTGACGTAAGGATTCGCTCTTGAACCGTCACTGCGACAAAGTGCGCATGGAACCCAATCC